>JBFWWY010000185.1:0-6809 GCA_050245935.1 Phycisphaerae bacterium
TGAGTTCAAGTCTCGTGACGATTGCGATGTACCCGATGATCCCGCCAAGCGGGAGCGAACCGGTGTCGCCCATAAATACCTGGGCCGGATAGGCGTTGTACCACAAAAAACCGAGACACGATCCCATCACGGCGCCGCAAATGACGGCGAGTTCATCCGCACCGCTAATGTGGTAGAACAAAAGCCGGGCCGACCACTCCTCGCTCCCCACCACCAGCGCCAAAACCAGGAACGCGAAAGCAGTGAGCGCCACACATCCGCTCGCGAGTCCGTCCATGCCGTCGGTGAGATTCACGGCGTTCGAAGTTCCGGCGATGACCAGCACCGTGACGAGCACAAAGATCGGCGTCGCGAGCCGGACCCCGTAATACGGCCCATAGCGGTCTTCGCCGACCTCATGCGCCTGCATGATAATCTCGCCTTTGTAAAACGGTACGCTCAGGACATTGAAATAAGGGCTGTAGGGCTTGTCGAGTTCGGTATAGCGCTCGCTTTCGGCGATCTGTCGGCCGGTATTGAATATGAAGGCGGCGAGCAGCGCGCCCAAGCCGATCTGAAAGACGAGCTTTTCCCACATGCGCAGGCCGTCGCGCGTACCGCCGCGCCGATTCGCGGTGAGCTTCAGCCAGTCGTCGATGCCGCCGAGCACGGCGAGCCACGCGATGCAAAACAGTCCCATGCTGACGTAAAAGCTGGCAATGTTCGCAAAGAGGAAAACGGTGAGAAAGATTGTGCCGGAAATCAGCACGCCGCCCATTGTCGGCGTATTCCGCTTCCCTTGTGTCAGACGGTTTAGATTCTCATGATCGAATTCGGGTTGATCGCCGATCTTGAGGCGCGTCAGGGTACGGATGACCCAGGGGCCGAGCGCCCAGACAATGGCAAAACTCACGAGGATCGCAATCGTCGCGCGAAAGATCGCGCTGGTTGGCGCGTACGGCTTGTCCGTCAGCCACGTGAAAAGGAGGTATAGCATGGATCAGCTCGCCGGCGCGGCGTCGAGGGCGTCGCGTAGCGATTGCAGGAGCCTTTCCAGTCGCACAGCCCGCGACGCTTTCAGGAGTAACGCGTCTCCGGGCCGAATCTCATCCAGCAAGCGGTCGCGGCAGGCGTCAAGATCCGCGCAACACTCGATTCCATGGCGGAAAAGGCCGAGCGATTCATCATCAGCACCGACGAAGCCGTCTACGTCGCCTACCAAGAACACGCGATGAAACTGTGCCTGGGCAGCGCGGCGGGCGATCTGCCGGTGCAGCTCCGCGCTGCGCGGTCCGAGTTCGCGCATCTCCCCCAGGACCGCGAACTTCCTGCCGTGAGACGGGATGGTCTGAAACGACTCGATCGCCGCAACGACGCTGCCCGGGTTGGCGTTGTAGCTGTCGTCCAGCACCATGACGCCCCCGACATCGACCAGATGACTTCGCTGGGCCGGCGCGGCGAACGTGCGCAGCGCCTGTGCGATGGCATCGTGTTCCATCCCCAATCTTCGCGCGACTGCGATCGCGCCGGCGGCGTTACAAGCGTTGTGCGCACCGGGGAGTTGCAAGGCGTAGTCGAATCTTTCGTTCACGCGGAACCGCTGAATCGGGTGTTCGTAGCGAATGTCACTGACGCGAAGATCCGCATCCGCCGCGCGACCGAACGATACACAAATTCCCTGCTCGAGAATCTTGTTTTCGCGAACGAATGGCGCATCGGCACTGAGCGCGGCGAAGCCGCCTTTGCGAACGAATGAAAGCAGCGAGTATTCCTCGCGTGCAACGCCCGCCAGATCGCCCAAACCTTCCAGATGTTCCTCATCAATGCTCGTGATCACTGCGAGATCGGGTTCGGCAATTCGCGCCAGTTCGGCGATCTCGCCGGGGTGATTCGTGCCGATTTCGACGACAACATATTCGTCCTTGCCCGTCACGGACAACAGCGTGAGCGGCACACCGATGGCATTGTTGAAGCTCCGCGGCGCGGCGCGCCCGACCCTGTGCGTTCGCAACACATGATCGATCATTCCCTTGGTCGTTGTTTTTCCATTGCTGCCGGCGACAGCGATGACTTCCGCCGAAACCTGCGTGCGATGAAAATGTGCGAGCCGCCCCAGGGCACGCAACGGATCATCCACGAGAATGAGGGCGAAGTCGCCGGGAGAATTGCCAACCAGCGCACGAAACACGGATTCGTATTGCGCACGATTAATCACTGCGCCCACCGCGCCGCGGATCGCGGCGTCGGTGACATACTGGTGGCCGTTGAAATTTTCACCGTTGAGCGCGAAAAACAGTTCGCCGAGCTGAATCGAGCGTGAATCGGTCGAAACGCCGGAAACGCTGACGGGTTTGACGGCTCGTTTGACTTCGCCGCGCAGCGCGGTGATAACCTCATCCAGGTTTAACTTGATCACGCGTTAACCAACCTTGCTGAGCGTGCTCTCCACCGCCGCGATGGCTTGCTCGGCCTCTTCCACGTCGTCGAAGCGCACCATTGTCTCGCCGATGAGCTGATATTTTTCGTGTCCTTTGCCGGCGATGAGCAGCACGTCACCGGGTCGGAGCGTCGTTGCCGCTGCGCGAATTGCGCAACGTCGGTCCGGCTCAATCATAACCCGTTTTCGGCTTTCGGGTGTAAAGCCTGCGAGGATGTCGCAGATGATTTCGTGCGCGTCTTCGGTCCGCGGATTGTCACTGGTCACGACGACGCCGTCGGCAAATTCGGCCGCCGCTTGCGCCATGCGCGGCCGTTTCGTGCGGTCGCGATCGCCGCCGCAACCGAATACCACAACCAGTCGTCGCTGGGTCAGCGGCTTCAGCACGCGCGCGACGTTTCGGAGTGCATCATCCGTGTGCGCATAGTCGACGAAGATTTGCGCATCACGGCCTCCCCGAACCCGTTGCAGGCGACCGGGGATGTTTTCGATTTTCTCAAGTCCTGCGACGATTGCGTCCACGCCAATTCCCAATCGATGCGCTGTCGCCGCGGCACACATTGCGTTGTAGGCATTGTGTCTTCCGAAGAGCGGAGTACGACACGATGCTTTCTCATCCGCCAGCGACAGCTCCCACTGCGCGCCGTCAATGGTTTCTTTCTTGACCTGAATGCGATATTCCGCAGTCGCATCTTCCATGGAACAAAAGGACACGGATGCTTTGCAGTCTTGCGCCATTCGCTGGGCCTGAGCATCGTCGCGATTGATGATCGCAACGGAACTTTCGGAAAGTTGCTCAAACAACCGCGCCTTGGCAGCCGCATACGAATCGATGGTTTCGTGGTAGTCCAGATGATCGCCGGAGAGGTTGGTAAAGACCCCGGCGGCCAGCGAAAGGCCGGCGGTGCGATGCTGGGCGAGCGCGTGACTGGAACATTCCAAGACAATCGCGTCCGCGCCGGCATCGGCGGATTCCCGGATGTAGTCCGCGAGATGCAGCGCGCTGGGCGTGGTAAGTGTTGCGGGCAAGCGACGCGCGACAAGGTCGTACTCCACGGTCCCGAGCATGCCGCAGGTCTTCTCCGCGGCGCGAAAAATCGAACGGAGCAGGTACGCCGTCGTGCTCTTGCCGTTCGTTCCCGTGATGCCGATGAGTTGCGGCGCGTCCGCGGTTCGCTTTTCGAGCCCAAACCACCGCGCGGAAAGCTTGGCGAGCGCCAGTCGGACGTCGGCGGCACGGAAGACCGGCACGCCGGGATCCGGAATCACACGTTCGGCCAGTACGGCGACAGCACCGCGCGAAACAGCCTGTTGGATGAACTCGTGTCCGTCCACTTTTTCACCGGGGACTGCGACGAATAATGTGTTCTTCGCGATACAGCGCGAATCGTCAGAAATCGTTGAAATGGGGACGCGTTTGCCGGAATTCGGCGTGGCCGGTTCCGCAAGGCCCGCAAGCAAGTCCGATAGATTTTCTTCGCGGGAAGCCCAAAGCTGATTCATTTGTGCGCACTCTTTCTTTTGCATCATGAATCGTTCAAATCAAGTTCTTGCAATACATCGAAATTTCACGCACGTACGGCAATTGCGTTTACTGACGAGACGGCAGCGCCGGCAACGCCTCCGGCACAATGTCGGGTGCGACGCGTAGATAGCGCATCGTTTCCGCGAGGATTTTTCCCGCAACGGGGGCCGCCACTTCACTGCCGTAATATCCTTTCGCCATCTTTGGCTTGTACAGTGAAACCAGTACTACGGCGCGGGGCTGGTCAAGCGGTGCGCCGCCGACAAACGAACTCATATAGCTCTTCTGCTCGTAACCAGACCGACCGGCCACCTGCGCTGTACCAGTTTTCCCGAATACCTGATAGTCGGGCAGCGCCGCGGTTTTGCCTGTTCCCGAGCGCACGGTTTCTGCAAGCGCCGCCCGACGAAACTGCAGCGCGACGTCGGAATCCAGAAGTCGCGCGAGAACGATCGGGGTCGAATGATCCTCTTCCGTATTCCCTGACGCGCTGAGCACACCGCGAACAATTCGTGGTCGCAGAAGAACGCCGTCGTTTGCCAGCACGCAAAACGCCGTCGTTATCTGTATTGCGGTAACCGCAATTTCCTGTCCGATGGGAATCGATTGCGTGGAATAATTCGTCCATTTCTTCACCGGACGAAGGATTCCCTTTTCCTCTGCGGGCAGGCCGATCTCTGTGGGTCGACCAAAGCCGAATTCTGAGACGTACTCGCTCAGCTTTTTGTTCCCGAGGCGCTCGCCGAGCAGTCCCATGCCGATGTTGCTGGACTCGGAAATGATCTGCTCTAGCGTGAGCCGATCGTGGGTGTGCGAGTCCTGAATCGGTCGTCGACCGAAATAATGAACCGGGCCGTCGATCTCAAATACTTCCCCGAGGAACGTCCGGCCGTCCTGCATGGCGCGCGCGGCCACAAAGGGTTTGAAGATGCTCCCCGGCTCGTACATGTCGAAGAGGGCGCGGTTGCGGGTTCGCGCCAATGCCTTTTCCACCTGATTCTGGAGCGCGGGTGGCACCGGTTGCGCCGGATCAAACGTGGGCA
This sequence comes from Phycisphaerae bacterium, assembly GCA_050245935.1. Lineage (GTDB taxonomy): Bacteria > Planctomycetota > Phycisphaerae > UBA1845 > Fen-1342 > JALHOX01. Next base: position 4,985 of record JBFWWY010000185.1, read on the forward strand.
GATTCGCCAGTGCCAGAACCTCGCCGGTACGTGGGTCCATGACGACTGCCGTCGCCCATTCCGCTTCGAATTTTTTGACGGCCTCATTCAGGAATTGTTCCGCAATCGCCTGAATGTGACTGTCGATCGTCAGGACTATGGATTTTCCATGTTGTGGCTGAACGTATTCGTCTTCGATTCGCGCGAGCCGATTGCCGCTTTCATCGATGATGGCTGCCGAACGTCCCGGCGTGCCGCTGAGTAGCGAGTCGTACCGGCCTTCGATCCCGCATTTTCCGCCTTCCGTGTTCAGATAACCGAGAACGTGCGCGGCGAGCGTACCCTGCGGATACTCGCGGATTGTCTCTTCCTGAATTCGAAACGCGTCCAGACCGCGCGGACCACAGACTTCGCGAATCAGGTCGGCTTGTGCCGGGGAAAGGTGACGGCGAATCCAGATGTGCTGATCGACTGTCCCGTCCTGGTTTTTTTTCTGCGCGAGCTTTTCGAGTTCTTTTGCAAACGCGGCCGAATCCTCACCGAGAATCGGTGCGAGTGTATAGGCGGCGAATCGCACGTCGCTGAGCTTCGCTGCATCCATGAAAAGCGAGGGCTTCCGCAACGAGCTGGCGAGGATGCGTCCCTGCGTGTCGAGAATACTGCCTCGTTGCGCGGGGATGGGAACGGTCCGGGTCTGCTGGCGATGCGCACGCGCGGCAAGCTGTTCGCCTTGAGAAACTTCGATCCGCGCGAGTTGCACTGCCCCGGCGATCAGCAATAAGGCAGTGCCGAGGAATATGATCGCATCACGCATATTAGCGCGCCTCCCGCTTCGGCTTTTTGGTTCCGATCCCGGGAGCGGCCGGTGCGACGGTCGTCGTGGGTGCCGATTCCGCGAGATCCAGTTCGCGCAGACGACGCCGGATCAGGTCCGGCGTTTTCCAACGCGCCATTTCGATGTATTCGACCTGCAATGATTTTCGCAGCGCGAATTCCTCTCGATCCAGATCGGCGAGTTCGGTCTCAATGCGGGTCGTCTCTGCCCGCAGAATAACCATCGCCATCATTACAAGAAATCCGCCGAGCAGCAGCGCCAGAATTCTTGTCAGCGTCATTGCGATATACCCGCGAGCGGCAGCGGTGTTGTGCACGCCCATGTCGCACAACGACCGCTGCGCTCTGTATTTCAAGAAAGCCAATCCGCCGGGGCTGACATTCCCACGCGGAAAGATCGAATTCCGCGATGCTGACGATTATCCCGCAGCAGCCATGTATGTGGAAGCCCGCGGGAGCAATGAATCCACATGGTGATCTTCCTGTGGAATCACCAGCCGCTGGCCGATGCGGAGCAAATCCGGATCGTCCGCTAAGGCAGGATTGGCCCGAATCAGACGCTGGGCCGCGTCCCGCGAATATGAACCGTAGTGCTTTTCCACGATCCGATGCAAATTGTCGCCCGCGACGACGCGGTATTCGCGATCCCGAGGTAGCGGCGCATCCGCTTCAACAGCAAGGATTGCTGTCCGCGGCGCGTCGTTCGAACGCACAATCGATTCCTGCCGGTCCATCACGGCAGACGAAATCGCTTGCAATGAGCTTTCGTCATCCCGCGACGCCTGGTCGCGATGTCGAAGAACCAACTCCGGTAGCCGCATTTCCTCGCGCGGCGTAACCGGATCTGCCGACGCCACACTATAGCCCGGCGAAATATGCGTGCGGGGCGCACTGCGCTCATCGATTGCGTTGGGTTGCACAAACCGCATATCCCAGCGTACATCCTGCGACGCGACCGCCAAAGCCGTTTGTTCAAACGGGAGCACAAAGGTCAGCGGCACCTCATCAGGCT
>JBFWWY010000186.1:0-6784 GCA_050245935.1 Phycisphaerae bacterium
CACCTGGCACTACCTGTTGCTGGCCGGGTTGGGTGTCGCTGCCGGAGCCGTATTCGTCTGCAAATCCGCACGCGTGAAGGAAACATTCGGTCGCTTTATTTTTCGCATCCCCATCTTCGGACCCGCTGTCGGCAGTGTTCTTCACACGCAAACGCTGCAACTGTGGGGGGCGGCGTTGAAAAGTCACGTGCCTCTGCTTGGTGCCATTCAACAGGCCCGCGACGTCAGCAAGAACGTCGTGATCCGGGAATTGGTTCAGCGGGTAGCCGGAGCGGTTCAGGAAGGCCGGCAGATGAGCGACGTGTTGCGCGAATACGCATTCGTGCCGCCGCCCGTCATCGCCGCGATCGCGACCGGTGAAAAGACCGGCAAGCTTGGCGAAACGATCGAGTTCATCGGCCAGTGGCTGGAAGAAGAAAGTTCCGCCTTGATCAACAGCCTCACGCGAATGGTCGAACCGCTGATTCTGGTGTGTATGGGCGGCGTCGTGGGGACGGTCGCAATTTCCTTGTTTCTGCCACTCTTCGAATTGGCTTCCGCGGCATAGAGACCAGCATGTTCTCAAAAAAGACATCAACCATCGCCATCGACGTCGGACTCGAGTCTCTTCGCGTGGTGCAACTTCGTCGTGACCGCGATGCGATCTTTCCTGTCCAATGGGCCGGGGCGGCGGATTCTGTCGGTGACGACAACGACGTCGCCGCCCGCATGGACGCGCAGTTCACGCGACTGGCACGCATCATCAAGCAAAAGGGGCTGCGCGGACGTGATGTCACGATCGCGTTGCAGCCGCCGGACGTATCATTCTCCATTGTGGACGTACCCCACGAGACATTTGGCATCACCCAGGAAGAGTGGGACACGATGCTGCGCTGCGAGGCCGCGCGCGCAGCGAAGATCGATCCCGATCAGTTGGAAGTGGTGGCGTGGCCGCTCCCCTCCAACCGCAAGGATGGCGGCAGCATCATGGTCGCGTACGCCAAATGCGACATGGTCACGCAGATGCGTGAGCGTATCGCGCATTGCAAGCTGAAACTCGTCCGCATCGATCTGCTTCCGCTGGTCTTGCTGCGCGCCGGCTGGCGTGCGGGTGTGCCCGGTGAACCCGAGCGGGCGGAGAATGCGCTCTGGGGTGTCCTGGAAATCGGTGCGCGCACGTCGCTTCTCGTCGTCGGGCAGGGGCGAAATTGCATCTATGTGCGTGATCTTGGCGTATCGGCAGACTTCTTTACGCGAGAAATCGCAAAAGCCATCGAAGTCGATTACGCCGCCGCAGAGCGCATCAAGCGCGATCTCGCGCTCGCGCAAGCCGGCATCGCCGACAATCTTGCACATCACAACGGCGTAGAGCACGAGTCTGCCACAGCAACGCTCGCGCCCATCATTCCCCAGCTTGCCTCAGGACGGGGGTTGCGCTCCGGATTGCGCACGTTGACCTCCGAAGCGCGTCGCGCCTTTACCTTTGCGATTGAGCGATTTGCCGATTCCGCGCCGACCGGCCTCTATCTCACGGGCGGCGGATGTCGTCTGCACGGCCTGCGCGAACACATGGCCGAGTCGCTCGGCGTCCCCGTCGAGTACCTCACGCCCGACATGTGTCTGGATGACGAGGATCGAGTGCTTCGGCCCGAAGATCTCGATCGTTCCTCCTTCGTCGCGGCGACGGGAATTGCGTTGGGAGACGTGGAATGAGGAAATCGCGTGTGAAAATCGATCGGCGCAACAACCGGCGCGGGACCGATTTCCCGGTACGGGTCAACCTGCTTTCAGAAGATGTGCAGTTGCGCACGAATATCCGACGCAAGCTCCAGTTCTGGGGCCTGCTCCTGGCAGGTTCGCTGACCTTTGTGGGGATCGGTTCCGTCGCTGTTCGTTCGACGCTCTACGACGATAAGGAACTCCGCGCTCTCATTGATCGCGAGTATCAGCGAATCCGCGAGTCTCAGCGCGTCGCGGCGAAACTCGCTGCCCGCGCTGACGTCTTCGTCAAGCAGTCGGAAAGCCTGTCGGCGGCCCGCGCGCCGGTAACTTGGGCGCGGTTCATTCGCGAAACCGCGGCGATGCTGCCCGCGCAAGCCTACCTGGAACGACTCGAAATCGTGCCGATCCGCGCTGCCACGGAAACTTTGAAGCCGGGAGAAGTCGTCAAAGAAGAATACGAAGTGCGCCTCAAAGGCTATGCGCTGCAATACGCGTCCGTCCTTCAGGCGTATGACAAGATTCGCGACTCCGGCGAGTTCAAGTCTGTTTCGCTGGATCGCTCTGGCGCAGCGCAACTGGGTGAATCGTCGGCAATCGAGTTCACAATTTCATGTCGGAGGTGAATGCGTGAATCGTAAAAACACTGCCATTTTGCTCGCGATCAACGCTGCCGGCGCGATTCTGATGGGACTCATTGTCTCTGCCGCCATCATTCTGATCGTTTTTCCGCTCGTCCAGCGCGGCGTGAATCTCCCGGCGATGCAACGCGCGCTCGATGCCGCGTCGCAGCGGAGTACCGCGCTGATGAAGACCAATGTCGAAACCGAAGCCCTGATTACAAAGGCCATCCAGCGTCAGCAGGAAGAATTGGGACGTGCAGTTTTTGACGAAACCGGCATCGCCGGCCTTGTCGCTTCGACTTGTGCGGAAATTGAGGTAAACCTGCAATTCGTCGAGCCGTTGCGCACCGTCGCCGCCGACAAAGCCATCTCTCATCACGACGTTCGCGTTCGGGGCCGGGGTGAATTCCCCCGGCTATATCACGTTCTCGCGACGCTGGAAGCTGCTTCTCCGTTTCTGGAGATACGTGATGTTCAAATCTTTGCCGGTGCCTCCACCACCGAATGCGAATTCTCGTGGATCGTTCGCTGCCGTCGCAGCGTCCCGCAACCTCAAGCAGCGGAATCCTCAACATGATCGTGTCAAAGCGGGAACGAATCCTGATCGGTGCGCTCGGCCTCGGTGCCTGCGCACTTGTTGCAGATCGATTGTTTGTGCTTCGGCCGACAACCGCGTCCGCGCAACAGGGCGCGCAGACGAACCCGCAAACGGACAGCGCGATCCTCGCGGCCATCCCTCACGATCTTCTGATGCAGCATTCGTCCGATGTCGCGCAGGATGTGCCGATGTTGCCGCCGGATATCTTTGACAGCAAACGCCTTCCAATTGCACAACCTGTGCCTGTCGCGGCCGCCGCGACGGAAGAAGATGCGCTCGAAATCACCGAGTTTCGCCGACGCTACCAGGTGCGCGGAACGTTTATGGGAACTCATCCCGTCGCCGTCATCGGGCGTCAGCGCCTGAAGACCGGGGACACCATCGGCGATTTCAAAATAATCAGCATCGAACACGACCGCGTTGTTTGCCAAAACCGAGACGGGCATCGCGAAACGCTCTTTGTTCCGGGACGTTCCGAGAGTGAGGAAAATTCACATGACTAATCATCATGGGCAATTTTACTGACGATATGAACACTGAACTTAACGGGTATCTTCGTTGTCAAGTTTGGGCCGCCAGCAAGGTGAGGGCATCATGAGTTTTCGAAAGAATCGTCAGGCGTTCAGCCTCGTTGAATTGATCGTTGTCGTCGTCATTATCGGCATTCTTGCCGCAATCGCAATTCCGCGATTCAGCCGCGGTGCCGCCGGTGCAGGAGACTCCGGCGTGCGTGGCAACCTCGCGGTGCTGCGCAATGCAATCGAACTTTACTTCTACGAGCACGGCGAATATCCCGGCAAGAACGGTGACGGCACCAATGCCGCCGGCACTGCGCTCGCCGCTGTGAGCCAGCTCACCATGTACTCCGATGGCGATGGCCAGGTCAGCGCAACCAAGACGGCAACGGCCATCTATGGTCCGTATCTCCGCACCGGCATCCCCGCCTGCCCGGTTTCCCCGCGTCTCGGACAGACGGGTCTGTCGATGAAGACCGGCACGACGGCCGTCGCGTATGACGCCGCCGCAACGACCGAAGGCTGGGTTTATAACGTCGACACCGGCGCGATCTGCGTCAATTCCAACGCAACGGATCAGGAAGCAGTTTCCTACGACACGTACTAACAGACTCTGACACAGGCAAACGACGCGAACAACTTGGCGATGGAGGCCGAAGGCCCAGTCCGGATATCGGCTGGGCCTTTTCCATAAACAGGGTTTCGCGCGCATTGAGGCCCAGCAGCATGTCTGCAGGCGAAAACGCCGGCATCAGATGCATCAAACCAATGACCAAACGCAATGCGGAACTTTGGAAGATCGAGAGTTAAGCGGCCTGCGCATGTCGACGGAACGCGCAGGCGCAACGCGTTCTCGCTGATCGAACTCATCGTGACGGTTGCGATCATCGGCGTGATTGCCGCGATCGCGGTACCGCGATTCAGCCGCGGCGTCGAATCGGTGGGCTCCTCCGCGACGCTTCGCGAGTTGTTTGTATTGCAGAAGCAGATTGAACTCTATGGCATCGAACACGGAAATGTATACCCCGGTGCGCAGTCCGATGGCACAAACGGTGCCGGCTCCGTCGCCGCATTTCGCAACCAGCTCCTGCGTTACTCTGACAAAAACGGGGAGGTTTCCGCAACGTGGACCACGCGTTATCGATTCGGGCCCTATCTGCGGGACGGGTTTCCCGCGATGAAAATCGGACCGAAGGCCGGATCGGCGGACGTATTTCTCGGCAGCGGAGCGCTTTCGTATCTCCCCGGCCGCAACGAGGGTTGGATCTACAACCCGACAACCGGCGAAATCATTGCGAATTATCCCGGTGCGGTCGACGCCCTTCGCAATGAGGCCGTCGCCGACGCACTGCCCAGTGCGTCAGTCAATATCAAGTTGGGGCCCTCAATCAAATGAAATCCCGCGCAACAAAAACCATGAAAGCGGACCGGTACGCCGTGTTGCAGGAAGGCGCGCCAACGCGGCGCAGCGCATTTACCCTGACCGAGATGATTGTTACGCTCGCAATTGTCTCCGTTCTTTCCGCGATTGCCTTGCCGCGCTTTGGTTCCTCGCTCACAAACATTCGACTCGACAATGCGGCCCGGCGCATCGCGCGTGATGTCGAGTTCGCGCAGCGGAATGCCCGCGCGCAGAGCAAAACGATCACGATGACATTCAGTCCCGCGTCTGATGCGTACGGAATCGCGGGCATCCCGTCTCTCGAATCTCCCAATCGAAATTATCGCGTCGTACTCCCCCGTGAGTATGACGGCGTCCAGCTCCAGGCGGCAAACTTCGGCGGACTCCAGACGCTGACGTTCGACGGCTACGGCGTGCCGCAGTCCGGCGGGTCGGTGACGCTGACGCTCGCCGGCAGCACGCGTTCGGTCGTGGTGTATCCCGAAACCGGACATGCGGAGACTTTCTGATGAGGCCCAATTGCGGAATAAATCGTATCGGGCCCATGGTGCGGGCCTACACACTCGTGGAGCTGCTGATCAGCATGTCCATCGCCACCGTGCTCATCGCGGCGATTGGTTCGGCGGTATATGTGGCGGGTTTCGCCGTCCCGACGCGGGGGAGCGGCATGACGGCAACCCTCGAAACCTCCAACGCGCTCGAGCACATCAACGAAGAACTGCGCTACGCCGAATACATCGTGACTGCAACGTCGACCGGGATCACGTTTCTGGTCCCGGATCGCAACAACGACGGCCAGCCGGAACGAATCGGCTATTCCTGGTCCGGTGTCAAAGACAGCCCGCTGTGGCGCAGTTACAACGGCAGCACGCCGCAAGTCTTTGTCCCATCCGTGCAGGACTTTGAGATTCAGTTAAACGAAACCGCCTATCCGCAGGCCTATCCCGGGCTCCCCGTCGAAGATGGCGTCGAATCGTTGTTGAACGCCTTCGAGGATGGGTCGACAAATCAGAAAATTCGCGTCAATTACAGCAACGTCATCGCGCAGCACCTGATCGCTCGATTGCCGGCGAATGGGCACGGCTGGCGCTTCACCGGGATTGAGCTCAAAGCGCAGGATGTGACACTCGCGTCCACCATGCTCGATCCCTACCGGGAAGACATAAATCATTTACCGACTGGATCAAAGCTCGGTACGCAGGTCGTGACAAACAGCGACACCCCTTCGTCGATGGGGTGGTTTCGTAAAGATTTCAGTGGCATGCCCGCGCTGGCGAAAGGCGAAGGGCTTTGCCTGCGCCTTGTCACCGGCCTTCTCGGCGGACATGACTTCGCGCTCCACAATTCCGCGCCGCGCGGGTTTTTGATCTCGGACGGCGCTGCGTGGAAGTACCACGCCGACCGGACAATGCTCTATCGGCTGTACGGTCGCATCATTCGAACTGGCGCGAACGAGTCGTACGAAGTTTCGCGGTATCGTTCCGTCACGCTTTCCCTCTGGGAAACGACGAACCGCACTGCCGGCATTCAATCGAATGTCATGCTGATGAACACGCCGCAAAAGCTCGAAACATTCTGGAAAGCGGACTTCTACGCCAATCCTGCGCTGTTCGACTTCAATGGGGACGGCATCCTCGACTGGGTCACCGGAGACGGAAATTCGCTCAACGGTCTCGACACAGCCACTGGAATCTGGCGACCGCAGCAAACTCTTCAGACCAAGCCGAATGAAACGTTCACGGGCGTGCTCACGTTGATTGACCTCACGATGCGCGACGCGAGCTCCGCTGCCGGCAGCGCCACGTTTTCCATCAATGCCGCCAATAGCGGTGCTTCAGCGGTGCCGCTTACGTTATTTGTGCAGAAGACGGCCGAAAACCGTCAGGAAGTCGCGCTCTTTAATCATCAGGACGTCGCGCTCGAGCTCGATCTCGGAATCGTGATGATC
>JBFWWY010000187.1:0-6779 GCA_050245935.1 Phycisphaerae bacterium
ATCTCGCGTCCGCGATGGAAGAGCTCGGCGGCCGCACGCTTAAGGACGAAGAGGATACGCCGTTTTCGCTGGAGTCGATCGCGCTGCTGACGGAAGCGGACCTGCTGGATGCCTACGCGCTGCACAGTCCGAGCGCGAGCGGAATACTGCTCCATTTCACGCCGTTCGCGGCGGATCAGCTTTACGCCGCCACGTGTACCAACGTCGGAAAAAGTCTGGCGATTCTCGTGAACGACGAGCCGATCGCGTTCGTCCGCGTGATTACGCCGGTGCGGGACGAGCGGCCGATGATCCGGGGCAACTGGAGCCGCGCGGAGGCGGAAGAGATTGCGGAGACGATCCGCGAGGCGCTGCCGACGGGGGAGGGTGGGGTGTTTTGAGGGGTGAGGGAATCTACTCGCTGTTTGGCGTTTTTCTCTGTCACCCCACCCTTCGGCGCGAGTTTATTTGTTCTACTCCGGGGGTCTGTTGGCGCGGCTAAGGGCGGGGCACCCGGATAAGCGAGGATTCTCTCTCGCGACGTACTCCGAAGAATTCTAAACAATCGCTTTGATCAGTGTGCCCCCCGGCACTCATTCCAATCAATCGTTCGGTTTGTAATGTCGGCGGAATCACGGTTCGCGTATTTTCTATTGATCGATCGAAGTTCGCGACAGATGCTGAACTCCGGCATCAACGCAACCTTCGAGGATGCGATAGAAATGAGTTTAACAAGTGATTTCGCTACAGAATGTTTCTCATCATTATGGTGTTGCGCCCGTGCTGCGCAATGTGTCGCTCGATATTCCCAGCGGTGAGCTACTGACCGTAATGGGACCCAACGGGATGGGAAAATCCACACTCTTGCAGATTGCCGCCGGAATCGTGCACCCCGCGACTGGGGCCGCCGTAATCGACGGCATGACGCGACGGAGTTCGGAAGAGGCTGAGCTAGAGATTCGTCAGCGTGTTTGCTATTTGCCGGATCGCTCGTGGTTGCCGGGCCGGATGACCGTGCGAGAATACTGCATTGAAGTAGGGCGGTTGTACGCTGTTCCGTTCGACGCACTGTTCGATCATGTTTCACAATTGCTACAGCTGTTTTCTTTGGAGCGGAAGTCGGAAGCGGCGCTTGCGACACTTTCGCAGGGGCAGCGGAAAAAGGCCGCACTCTGCGCAATGCTCGCGACCGAAGCGCCGATCCTGGTACTGGATGAGCCGTTTTCCGGCGGGCTTGATCCGGCTGGTATTTTCGCGTTGCGCCACGTCCTGCGCCGTCTCGCTGATCGCGAAGATGTCACGATTCTGATGGCGACACCGGTTCCGGAACTGGTCGAAGCAGTCTCACATCGCGTTGCGATCATGCGCGACGGCGAAATCATTGCGCACGACACGATTGCAGTGCTGCGGTCGCGTGGCGGCGGGGAATCGCTGGAGAAAAGTCTCGATGCGATTGTTCATACCGAGACGAACGAGGCAGTCCAGACATATTTCGCGGCGCGCGAGGCGGCCTGATTGGCGCCCGATCGCGTCCAATGTTTTCCCCTTATTCAGAAATCGAGCTTGATCATGCGCGCCGGAACTGCGCGAAAATTGACTCCTCCTCTAGTTGTGACGGTGCCGTTTCTTGCGCTCTGGATCAAGGCGTTGGCCTTCGAATGGTGGTTGCACACGGAGCACTCCATTCTCGCCGGGGAGATTGGGGCGGTACGCGGCGTCGTGTGTAACGCGGCGGCAGGGATCTACGCGGTATGGCGTGTCGGATATTTTCATCCCGCGGTACGAAAGGAATATCGCGATTGGCTGCGGATGACGCCTTGGCGTGCACCGCAACCACTGCCGTGCGGTCCGGCGCAGCTTTTTTGGTTTGACGTTGCCGTCGTAATATTGCTGACGTTGATGGCATCGTCGCTCGGAGCGTTTCCGGATCTGCGACCTGCGGCAATCTTCGGCGGCGTATTTGCAGTCACGACCTCGTTCGTACTGGTCGTGACCGGGAGCGAGATCATTCCGTTCCTGATCGTGTTGTGTGGTGCTGCCGTCATCGCATTCAAGAATACGGGATGGCTGGCGACGATTCTGTTTCTTGCGGCACTCGTACTTGCCAATGTTGGAATTCGGCGATCGCTGGCGAATTTTCGCGAGTGGGGCGCAACGGCTAGCGTTTTGAATCTTAATCGCGCGAAAACTTCCAGACGGCGCGTTGGAACCTGCATGGAGCCGCCGCGGGAGCTGGGCTGGCCCTACAGCGTCATGCGCGCTCCGGAAAAGTCTTTCGCGTCACTGCCGCGACACGTATTCGCGATTGCATTTCTCCTGAGCGCATTCACTGCCGCGATTTGGCTGCAATCCAGTGAATACGAGCGGAGAGAGTTTGTCGCGGCCGGCACGTTGATTGCGTTCGGATCGATGCTTCTGGCACCGCTGGCGGCGCTGCTCGTCGCGACGAAGCTCGGGCCACCCACATCGCTCCTCGGGAGTATTTGCCGATTTCAGTTTTTCCGGCGCGGTCACGATGAGATTCCGCTGGTGGCGGCGGCGACGATGACGGTTGTGCCGCTGGTGCTGTTCACACGCGGCGGGTGGTTGCCTGGACCGTTGCCGATTATGGCGACGTTTTGGATTGACGCACTCGCAATCGTTGCGATCGCGAAACTCTATTTGCGGCTTCGCTTGGTGGGTAGCGGGCGTTTTCGCGCCGTGCGACCGGCTGTGGAGAGCGTGGAGGCGTAGCAACTTTGAGGCTGCGATTTTCAGTCCCCCACCCTTCGCCGCGATTTTCTTGGGCTGCTGTTCGCGCGTCGGTTGACGCGGCTAAGGGTGGGGCATCCACGCCACCGCGCGAGTTTAGGGGTTGTCGGGCTTGAATCACGATGGAATCGGGCCGGGACTCCGATGAAATCGGGACAGGCAGCCCGGCTCTGATGGGAAACAAAAAAATGGCACAGGTTCGGAACCTGTGCCACTATTCGTTCATCGTTTTGTCGAAGCGGAGCCGCGACGCGTTCGGCTACGCCGCGACGGCGCCGGCGGGCTGGTTCTGCTTGGCGAGGTCGACGATCTGGTCGAACGCTGCGGGGTCGAAGATCGCGATTTCGCTGAGCATCTTGCGGTTCAGGTCGATATTCGCGAGCTTGAGACCGCCGATGAATTTGCTGTACGAGATGCCGCGCTGTACGCAGGCCGCGGTGATGCGGACGATCCAGAGAGCGCGGAAATTCCGCTTCTTGGCGCGCCGGTCGCGGAACCCGTACATGCGGGCTTTCATCAGCGTCTGTTTGGCGGAACGGTACAGCTTGCTCCGCGAGGCGCGATAGCCTTTGGCGGCTCTGAGCAGTCTTTTGCGACGTTTACGCGAAGCGTGTCCGCCTTTGATGCGTGGCATTTCGAAACTCCTGACTCGTAGCAGTCTTTAAAACTGGAAAGCTAGTTCTTGCAGAGCGCTTCCAGCGCATTATCGTTGATCTTGCCGACCATTCCGACCATTTTGCGGAGCCGACGGCAGCGATCGCCGGTTTTGTGGCTCATCAAGTGGCCCGAAAAGGACTTCTTATAGCGAACTTTGCCCTTTGCGCTCACGCGTGTTCGCTTCTGCAGTCCTTTGTGTGGTTTGCGTTTGTGCATCGTACACCTGTGTTCTGTTCAAGGTTGATCGAGCCGCGTATGATACAGAGGCTCGACGCTCGCGACAAGGACCGCTTGCGGATTCTGGCGGTTTTGCGAATGCGGCGACCGGCTTTCCAGCATCATGGACGGAAAAATCCGCACCCGTCTTCATAAGTTCTTGTTGTTTCCGTGGTTATACTGCGGCAAACGCGGAATACAAGCTTTACGAGGGAATTTGCTCCATGCCAGGTGAACGTTTGGGGATTGTGGTTGGCGGGGGACCCGCACCGGGGATTAACGCGGTCATCGGGGCGGCGACCATTCAGGCTATCAACTGTGGATTCCGCGTCTACGGAATCTACGACGGGTTCAAGTGGCTTTCCACCTCGAATTTCGACCCTCCCGAACACACCACGCGGCTGGAGATTGATCGCGTGGCACGGATTCATTTCGAAGGCGGTTCGATTCTGCGAACTGCGCGGGTGAGCCTGCTCGATTCTGAATCCGTCAAAAAAAGCGTGATCGTCAAGCCGGACGAGGCACGGGTGCGTGCGGTCATCAGCAATCTGAAAGAGCTGGGCATCAACTGCCTGCTGACGATCGGCGGGGACGACACCGCACTGAGCGCTCGTTTCATTGCCGACGCGGCGGGCGACAGCATTCGTATTGTGCACGTGCCAAAGACCATCGATAACGACGTGCCGCTGCCCTACAACATCGCTACGTTCGGGTTTTCGACAGCGCGGTATATCGGCACATCGCTCGTGAAGAACCTCATGCAGGATTCGCGGACGACGAGCCGCTGGTACATCTGCACGTGCATGGGGCGCAGCGCCGGCTGGCTTGCGCTCTCTGTCGGCACGTCGGCAGGCGCGACCGTGACACTTATTCCCGAAGAATTCGAAGACTCCACCAAAGTTTCGCAGATCGTGGACGTGCTGGAAGGCGCAATTTTGAAACGCCGGGCAATGGGACGCAGCGACGGCGTGGCGGTCATCGCGGAAGGGCTGGCGTATAAGCTCGGTGACAAGAGCGAAATGGAACGGCTGCTGGGCAAGCCGGTGCCGGTCGACGCGGCGGGGCATCCGCGGCTGTCGGAGATTCCGCTGAACATGTGGCTGCGGGATGAAGTGGAAAAACGCTTCGAAGCCCGCGGTGAGAAGATTTCGCTGGTGACGCACGAGATCGGCTACGAAATGCGCTCGGCCGATCCGACGCCGGCGGATATGGAGTACTGCCGCAACCTCGGGTATCACAGCATTCGCTTGTTTCTCGCGAAGAACGAGTACGGCGGCGGGGTGATCGTCACCATGGTGAACGGCAATCTGTATCCGATCAAACTTTCGGACGTGATCGATCCGAAGACGAACCGGATTCAGACGCGACTGATCGACGTGAACTCGGATACGTACGCGGTTGCGCGGGCGTACATGATTCGTCTGGAGCAGCGCGACCTGGAGAACCCGGATATGCTCAACCGGTTGGCCGCGGAAGCGCATATGTCGCCGGCGGATTTTGCGAAGCGCTATGCGCGTGCGGCGAAGCGTCTGTTCACGGAGCCGCCGGCACCGCCGGTGCAGGATCCCGATGCACAAGCGGAGATCGTGCGGTAAAGGACTGATCGCTGCGTTCCCGGTTGACGGAACCGCAGAAACACTGGTCTCGTTCTTTCAAGCGAAAAAAACGCGATCGGGGGAGTAACCCGATCGCGCCACTGGCATAGCGCCCGTTCGGCGCCATTGGGAGTCCTGAGCGTGCGTTGCGCGCTCCAGCAGTCAGCGCACTTGCAGCGTTATGTGCTGCATTCTGTCACTTTTTCGTCGTTTCTCTGCCACCGTGCTAATCTTTGCTGCATTCACGCCGGCCGCGCCATGCGTGTGGTAGCTCCGCGCGTCGTAAATCGAACCGCTTACACCACGGTACACGGCGTTCCCCCGTATTGTTATTCGAACATCGAACGGACGCGCTCGTAAACGTCGGGCGCTTCCGATTTCATTTGGTCGGGGCTGTCGAATTCATACGTATGCAATTCGCCGTTTTCGTTCGTGCGGATCGTGATCTTTTCGTCGATGATCTGGATCGAAGTCATATTTTGATTCCCAATCGAGGGGCCGTTGAATCGTTGAAGCTGAAGATTGCGATCGAGGTCGTGCGCACGCTGGAGGAGCAACTGCATGCGTTGCCTCATGTCCTGCGGAAGGGACGACATTGCGTCAAACGGATCGCCGCCACCATTCCAGCCCGGCACCATCGTCCTGGTCGGGGCGAGTTCGCGGTAGCGCTGATAGGCCTCCGGCTTCTGCGTTGAGAATGCGTTTTCATCATCAAAATGCGACTTTTCCACATTGCCGTCGGCATCCGTGACTTCGATGTCGAAGGAGCCGTCGGCGTGACGCTGAACTGAGAATGTTTCGTCGTTTTCACTGACGGAAATGCTCAATTCACTCGTCTCGTGGCTATCGACCGTGCCGTGGGGCGGGAGGAACATGCGCCAGCGGTCAAGGTCGGAGAGGTCGTCGAAACCGTGGTTCGGAAGCGGCGCCATCATGTGCGGCTGTGTCCACTGATTCCAATTCTTGAGATCGAATCGCTCAAGGCCGGGCAGCGTTGCAAGCGGCTGACTCATCGGCCCCAGGTCTTCAATCTGCCATTGTCCATTCGGTCCCAGTTGCAATCTTTTCCCGCGGACATCCATGGTGCTGAAATCCGGCGCGGGCTCTACGTACAGATATTCAACGGCGGCGGGGTCGACGGGTCGTGATGTCGATTCAATCGTCTGCGATTGCGCTTTCCCCTTGCGCAATATCGTGATTTCGATTTTTTCTCCCGGCGCGACGGCTGCCATTGCGCGAATGACCTCGTCCATGTTGCTGACAGGATTGCCATTGATGGACTGGAGAACGTCATACTGTTTGAGGCCCGCGTCGGAAGAAGGGCTCCGCGCCGCGACGTTGGCAATCATCATGCCCTGATCGCCAACATGGGCCGCGAGCGCGGCGGGCAGCGGCGTCAGTCGAAGGCCGATCCAAACGGATGGAGCAGCTTGATCCTTGTTGACTTCGCGTGCGAGCAGCGCGAGCGCCCGCTGGTCTCCTTCGAAGACCAATCGGTCTTCGGGTCGAATATCCTTTTCGGCACGAGAAATTGAAGTTGCGTTCTCAGCAGGCCATGGAACGATCTCCGCGCCGCCGTAC
>JBFWWY010000188.1:0-6778 GCA_050245935.1 Phycisphaerae bacterium
CGGCAAATTTTTTCAACACCAATGCCATCGGGATTTGTCTGATCGGTGATTTTCAGAAGTCCGGCCCGACATGGAAGCAGCAACAGGCGCTGGAAGAATTGGTTGTTCTCCTCTGCAACGAAGCACACGTGAGCCCCGCAGCGGTATATGGACATGGCGAGGTGACCGGCAAGACCGAGTGCCCCGGTTCCAATATGAACACTGCCCAACTGCGTCGTCAGCTCGCGGCGCGCTTTCGCGGCACGGCGGTTTACGCAAGCCACGGTTCCGGCTGACGTTTCTTGCCCTTCACCGCGACACGAAAAAAGCCCCCACAGGAATTTGCGGGGGCTGATTTTTTTGCCGAGGTCTGCGTAGTGCGCTCAACCGCACCCGCAATCAACTACACAACCAGTTTGTACCCCACCGCATGCGCGGTGAGAATGTGCTGAGGATCTTTCGGATTTGCTTCGAGCTTTCGGCGCAGGCTCACAATGTGGTTGTCCACAGTCCGGTCCGCCGGATAAACACCCGTTCCCCATATTCGTTCGAGCAATGTTCCGCGCGGGACGGCTTCATTCACATGTTCATAGAGGATTCGCAGAATCTCCGTCTCGTAATAGCCGAGCGGCGTTTCGGTTTTTCCAGAGATGACTTTTTGACGGACGAGATCGACGACGCGCTGCCCTACGGTGAACTGCGCATTGTCATCGGTCGCTGCGGCCTGCTGCGACCGCCGCAACGCCGCGCTGACGCGTGCGAGCAGTTCCCGGAGACTGAACGGCTTTGTCACGTAGTCGTCCGCACCGAGTTCCAGCCCGCGGACCTTGTCGATCTCCTGACTGCGCGCGCTCAGAATAATGATTGGCATTTTGTAGCCGCGTTCACGCAGCCGTCGACAGACTTCGAAGCCGTCCAAATCAGGCAGCATAATGTCGAGCAGGACAAGGTCGGCCGGATTTTCGGCCATCAGCTTCAACCCGTCTTCACCGTTTGCCGCATGGGCGACGGTGTATTTCTCGAACTCCAGATTGTCCCGCAGTCCGGAAGCCAAATCCGGTTCGTCTTCGATGATCAGTACGTGTGGCATTTTCATGTCTTCACATTGAGTAAAAGAAGGAACGCCAGCGGCGCAAAAATGATGATCGGCAGACCCGCCGCAAGCTGTGCGGATTGTACATCTCCACCGATCAATTCGCGAGCGACGAACGAAAGCACGTAAAACAGGCCCGTCCACATGACGGCCGTCCCGCCGGATGTGATGACATTCTTCCGCTCGCGCGAAAGAAACGCAGGCACAGCGAGTGCAAGCAGGATGAGATGATTGATGGGTTCGGAAAATCGCAGAAACAGCGATTGCATGATCGTGTTACGATTCGGCACCGCTTTACCCTTCGCCAGACGGCGCAATTGCCGGGTGCTGAGGAGGTCCGACCATTCGGAAGACTTGCGCAGGGTCATCTCGCCGGGCGAGAGTTTCATCGACAATACCGCGACCGGAGCGGTGGCCACGCTCGTCAGCGAGTTCTCAGCCGGCGCGGTAAACGTCTGACGAACGCCGCGCGTGAGAATCCACTCGTTTGCGGCAGCGTCCCAGTTGGCCTGATCCGCCTGCACGACACTGATATTGCCCTCCGGCGTTGCCGGCTCAATCAGGTAGAGTCCTTCCAACACACCGCTCTTGGGATCAAGTTTTCGCGCCGTCAGCACGGCACCTTTCTCATCGCGGATACAGCGCGCCGCCTGCGTGCGCACTCCGGTCGCGTCGTTGCGTTGCCGTGCGACCTTCCCGGCGATCCGTGGGATGATGATTTCCCGGTTCGCGACGATCAGGGGCAGCAAAATCGCGGCACAGATCGCAATCGGGATCACGAGACGCTGCAACGGCATGCCCGACGCAACCAATGCCGTCGTCTCATTGTTGCGCATCAGCAATCCGAGCGTAAACGCGGCGCTGACCGCCATCATCGGCGGCGCGAGCTGCGAGAAATACAGCGGAAGATTGAAGAAGTAATAATCCAGGATCGAGATCAGCACTTCGCTGGTCGGGATTTCGCCATCGCCGGTAAACTCATCGCCGTTAAACAGAAGATCGCCGAGTACGTACATGCCCATTCCGACGGCGACCAGAATCACAAAGCCGCCGAAGAACACGCGAATGATGTAACGATCAATGGTTAAGAGCACGCCGTAGGATTTCCCATCACGAAGGTTAGCGTCGGACGAACAGCCGTAACGTAATCAGATGCAGGAGCAGCACGGCCACCATCCCCCCCCACATCAGCATGATACCGACTTCGTGCGTCGCGGGACGCTCGGCCATCGACTTTGCAAGATAGATAATGAAGGAAACTGCGCCGCCGGGGATGCAGGCAAGCCCGAAAGCACTGAGCATCTGATTGCCCCGGAACGCAATTCCCAGCGTCGCGGCATACATGATGATCGCAAGCACAGCGAGCGCGAGTGCGAAGCGAAAGTTGATCAATGACAGCACTTTGAAACGCAATTTCGCTGCGGCCTTGACGAGACTTTCGCGCGCGCTCACCAGCGGCGGCGGAATCTCAAGGGGCTCATCCAGATCGAGAATGGATTGAGACGAAATGCTCCGCGATGCCGCTAAGGGCGCCTCCGGAATAAACAGGCCGGCAAACGTGTGAGAATCGTGCTGTCGTTCGCTGATCGCTTTCGGTTCCTTCTCGATTACGGGTTGCTCAGCGGTTTCAGTCAGGGTAATGCGTACTTCCACTTCCGTCCGCGCAATCGGGTTGGTAAACAGTTCGTCCTTGCCCGGCAACAAGGCGGCGACGACCCCGCGCTGCGCGCGGTATTCCGACAGTTCGGTGCCATCGTTGCGAATTTGCTTGATGCGGATGTCGCTCAGCCGCAATGCCTGTTCGCCGACGGCAGCTTCGCCGATTTTCACTTCAAGTTTGTTTTCAAGGTCGTCCAGCAATTCAATTGTCTCGCCGCGCGCCACGCGATCAATGACGTATTGGAAGAACAGAAAGCGTTCCAGTTCGAAGCGAAAGCGGTCAAAATCGGGCTTGACCTTCGCACCCTCCCACGGTTCGCGTAACCACGAAAATAACGTCCGCAGATCCGCAGTAGCCGGCTTGGGCCGCATCGGAAAGCTCAGTTTGATATCGTCGATTGTCTGCTCCGCGAGGAACAGCGCCCCCTGCCCCACCTCATAATCGTATGCGTTCTTTACTGTCACGCGCAGCTCAACGGGAATCTGCCGCGCATCAAACTGGCAGAATCCGACTTCGGCGGCGACAAATCGTCGCATCTCATTGTTGGGCCCGCGCATGAGATAGCGCGGACCGTAAATGAGGAGATACTGAATCCGCGGATCGGTGCTGTACCCTTTCTCCGCGAGCTGTGCGTTGGTGGGCCTGGTCACGCCGGCTGTGGTGAGCAAATGCGAGTCACTGCCGTCTTTGGAGAAATCGACGAACGAATTGGATTCGAGCTTGCTTGCCGCCAGTACGCCGAGATTGTTGCGCGCATAATTTTCCAGCGCCGACACGATTCGGGGAATGAGAATATTCGCCGCGAATAACGACGTCAGCGAAACAAACAGCCCCAGTAACATGGCCGCGAGTAACATTTTGTGGACATTCACGCCCGCGGCACGGCAGGCAAGGATCTCATTGTCCGCGGCGAATCGACCATACGTGATCGTTGCTGAAAACATGGCGCTCACCGGCATGGCGATCGTCAGCATCATCGGCATCAGCAATGGGACAATCATCGGCACGTCCGAGGTCTGCAGGCCCTCGAAACGGAGAATATTGAAGACCAGGCCACCCATCGTGAGCATGACGGTCAGCGCCACAGTCGTGAGCGCGAACGTTTTGAGAAGTTCGCGAAGGAAATAGCCGTGTAGTGTATACATCAAAACGGGAAATCTTCCTCTGGAGAGCCTGCAAAGTCTAGAGGCGACCCCACTCGTGTCAAGCCGTGGTCATCGTCCGGTCCGAATGCGCGCCGGGGCTTCCCGGTTTGGCCGCGTTAAACGTCGCGGCGGCCCGGGAGGTTCTTCCGTCCACACGCACTTCGATCGGCGAGTCCAGCCGCAGATGACGAACATGCGCCGTGGAATTTGCGACGGGATTCGAAGCAAGCCAGTCCCAGCGCATCACATCTTCTTTCATACCGTGCTGCACTGCGAGATACGCGATCCCGAAGGAAGTGAGGTTGTGAAAAAAATGGCTGCCTTGGGAAAGTTCCGGACGAAACTGCTCAAGGGTCGTTTCCACCAGCACGCGCGCCGCGCTGATCTGCCCCCATTTCACCGGTATGCCAAGCCATTTGTTGGATGAGCCCCAGCGGCCCGGGCCGATCAGCATATATTGGCGGTTCTCCGACAGCAGTTGCTGATTGAGCTGACCGATCTCGTCGGCGATCTCGACGGTTTTGCCCGTGTCAAATGTCTCAGGGTCTACGTACACAATGTCGTAAATATCGCGCCAAACGCCATTCCCGAGCGCAGAGGTGCTGAAGCACAGGATCTCGTCTGCCTTGAGATGCCCGAGCTCAATCTGTTCACTGGAGGTATCCGTGACGCAAGGGCGCACCTGCAGAACCGCGAATTCCGGCGGCTTGGCCTGCAGATTCACGGCGAACTCGATCTCCACCGCGGCATTCATGCCTTTGCGACCGATTTCGAGCAACCGTTGGAGGATCGGGGCCAGTGGAAATACGTCCGCTTTGAGAACGTGCGCGAACGTCACCGCGCGGACACCTTTGCGATAGATCCCATCGTGCAGCGCGCGGTCCTCCGGGGACCAGGTTGAGCCCACCGCCGCAAGCGTCCCATGCCGCTCTGCGTCCGCCAACTCCAGTTCAACAATGCAGTCGATTTCGCCGTTTGCCTCGCGTTTTTTGGGCTGCAGGCAAACCGCTCGAAATGTCCGCTGCGACTGCGAAAGAAATTCCTGCCCATCGCCGAGCTCCGGTATGACCTGAGGATGCGCAGGGCTGAACCGCAGGGACTTGCCGCCTTCCACAACTTCCGCACCCAACCCCAGCGCCACGTATGCGACGCCGTCGTCGGGTTTCATGTGCCCAAACGGATAAAAGTTATAGGAGAGCGCTACGCCGGCGAAATCCGGATAGAAATAGTGCTCCCGTTTCGCACCGACAACCGGCTGAAGAATCACCGCCATCTTTTCTTCTTCGATGCGGTGCGGCGTCCGATTCAGACATTGGCGTGCGTTGTGAAAATACGTGGAGGCGTACACCAGCTTGATCGCATCGGCCAACTGCTCGAGCCGCTCGTCAACATGTGCCGCGTTGTTCGGAATCATGTGCGTCGCATAAACACCCGCAAACGGATGATGCTGCGAGTCTTCCAACAAACTCGACGAACGAACCGCGATGGGCGTCTTGATGATTTCCAGATATGCGCGGAGATCATCCCTCACCTTCTCAGGCAGCTTGGCAGTCAGAAACGCCCAGCGAATCCAATCGTCGTTGTCGGTTCGCAGTGCGAGCAACCGCAGGTGGTTCTGCTCAAGGAACTGATCAAATACCTCGGTTCCGATCACGACCGTGCGCGGCACATGTATGCGCACACCTTCGAAATCTTCCTCCAGCGTCATGTCGGCGAGCTGTGCTTCGAAAAAGGCGACCCCGCGCGCTTTCCCGCCGAGCGAACCTCCGCCGATGCGAACAAACCGGCTGCCGGAATCGAAACGCTCGCGCGAGAAATCTTCGACCACGCCGCGGCGACTCTGACTGAGGGCTTCGTTGACCGCCTTCACCAGATACTTACGGAGCGATTCGAGATCGCGGAATTCCGATACGCGGCGCGGTTTGATGCGCCGCGACAGCGCAAACTCGGTGCGGGCGCGAAGCCAGTTCGAAAAGTGATTGCGCGTCGCGTGATATTCGAGAGATTCGACCGGCACCTCACTGAGCGCTTTGGCCATCGAGCGCAGATCGTTGGCACGGCCCACTTCCCGCTGATCCGGCAGGCGAAAGACAAAATCCCCGAAGCCGAAATTCTCCAACATAAACTGCCCGACGTCGGCGAGCAGCGTGTTGGAGCGCTTGTGCAGGAAATTCGCCCCGACGTCGCGCGCGAGTTGCCGATTCTCGGCGTCCGAGGACTGTAACAGCGCCGCGGTATCGGGATTCTTTCGCTTGATCTCTCGAATGAACTTGATGCCGGCATGTGGGTCGAGTGCCTTGGCCCGCGGGAACTCTACATCGCAAATCACGCCGACAACGTAAGGCTGATAGCGTTCGAACAGCTCCATACCCGCTTCGAAGGTGTGCGCCGTGAGAATTTTGGTGCGGGCGCGCATGCGCATCAATTTGTGCATGCGATTGATCCCGTCCCGCATCACCGCGCGCGTCTGCGAAACCAGGTGTGTGTACATAATCGGCAGGAGGGACGAAAGGAATCGGATCGAATCTTCCACGACGATGATGACGCCGACGTCGCCCACGCGGGTGTCATAGTCGGCGTTCCAGCGATCTTCGATCAGCTTGATCATCGCGAGAAAGATCTTCGTGTCGCCGTGCCAGACGTAGATGTCGTCGACACAGAGCAGTTCCGCGCGCATTTCCGTGACGCGCGTGAGATCCCAGTCGCCGCTGATCAGCAACACGATTTGAATGTTGGCGTGATGGCGCCGGGCCGCCTGACTGAAACTCGCCACGTCCATGTCCCCCAGGCGCAGCATCGTAATCACCAGATCGAAGTCGCCGGACTTGATCATCTCAAGCGCTTCGGCACCGGTGCTGACCCGTGTCACACTGGGAGGATTGGTCAGCCCCAGATCGGCAT
>JBFWWY010000189.1:0-6755 GCA_050245935.1 Phycisphaerae bacterium
ACTGCATTTTGTCGGAAAGACATGGCGCACTCCTTTGCACACGATGGAAACGAACTCCGACAATCCCATGTTAGCGTTCTATTCGACCGAATAATAACCTAACAAATGTCGCGTGTCAACCATGCTTGTTGACGGGTTCATTTCGGAAGATATCCATATCTTCCATAGCCGCATTATACCTCACACAACAGGTAGTGGGAGACTTTGTCAAAATTTTTGGTCGCGTGGGAGGCAAAGGAAGGCGTAGGCAGACTTCTGGTGCAGTGTAAAAGATTGTGGGAACGAGAGTTACGAGAATAGTTGGTGGGACGGAAAAGCGGCGACTACGCGCCGCCGGTATATTTGGTCCCGCGCCAGTCAAATTTTCTTCCGCCGACCCGCGTCAATGCGTCAAACGTCATTCCCAGGCAAAGGGCCGCCCCTAACGGATAGGTCAATGCAAACGGGGCAGCAATCCCCGACAGCGGATAATAGCGTAGCAGCACACTCTGCTGCGCGAGAATCGCGATGCCCGCGGCTGCCGCTGCAAGTTTCGCATCGTTCGATCCGATCAGCAGCCCAACGACGAGCGTGACATAAGGCGACAAACTCGCGAGCGTCAGCATCAAAACGCTGGCGATCAGCTTGGGATACGTACCGAAAACGCCGAAGAAGTTCCGCGCCCAGCCGCGCCAAAGCTGCTTGAATCCGTCGTACATACGCACGGTAAACATGCCCGGACTGCGGACAATGCGCAGTTTCACGCCTCTCTTCTTGGCCTCGCGCGAGAAATAGATGTCCTCGTTCAAGTGCTGGCGAATCGCTTCGTGACCGCCCATTTTCTCGTAGGCGCTGCGCTGCATCAGCATGAACGCACCGTTGGCATACGAAATCTTCGACTTCGGATCGTTCACGCGATGCGGCGGCGTCCAGTACAGCGTTACGCCGCTCGCGACCGGCTGGACGATTTTCTCCCAGAAGCCTACTGCTTCGAGCGCCGGAAGCACCGAGAGAAACTCCACGTCTTTCTGCTGGCTGAATCGCACTGCCGCTGCCAGGAGCTTGTTCGACTGAAACGAACAATCTGCGTCTGTGAAAAAGAAGTACTCGCCGGTGGATCTGCCCACCGCAGTGTGCATCGCGTGTCCTTTGCCAAACCAACCCGGCGGTAACGCTTCGATGTGCACCGGCCGCACGCGCGGGTCTCTGGCCGCGATGCGATCGATGATGGGTCCGGTCTGGTCAGCGCTGCGGTCGTTGATTGCAAGCAGTTCGAAGGAGGGGTAGTCCTGTGCAAGCAAACCGGTCAGGCACCGCTCGATATTGGCTTCCTCGTCCTTGGCGGAGACGAAAATGCTGAGTTTTGGCAGGGGAGGACCGTTTTCGTCAGCCAAGGCCGGCGTTAGCACCGGGTCGTGATGTGCGCGAAAAATATCGTAATGCCGTTTGAGCCAGACCAGCGCCAGCAGGAGCATGAAGCATGACCAAATGAGTGCGCCCGTCGATTCGAATGCGATGTTGGCGAGGATCATGGCGGTTCGTATGCTCCAGCCTGGAAGAGAGATTGCATCGGACGGAAGACGCCGCCGAAAGCTGCCAATCTCCGAGCGCGGAGCGTAGTGGAAGCGACGCACGCCGACAATCGCACGGCAATGGCGACATTCGATTCGTGGTTCGCGAGAATGGAATTCAAACTGACCCGTCGCGCTGTGTCTGCTAAGATGCGTCGCATGATGAAACTCAATCAAACGCACCATTTGCGTCGGCTGTGTGATCTGCGCGTCGCGCTGCTCGTCCTCGCCGCGACTCTCCCATTGCTTACCGTTATCCCCGTTGCCGCGGTTGAGCCCGATCGCGATTTGTTTGTGGACACGGAGTTTGGCTTCGAGCTGCTCGTGCCTACCGGCTGGCGGTACGATCGGACGCGTGTCCCCGGATCGGATGATTCGGTCGGCATCTGCACCGGGATTCACCCGGATGGGAAGCAGTACCTGCAGATTTTCGCATATCAGGGTTTTCGCGTCAGCGATTTCGACGCGTGGGTGGACGGTTACATACGGCAATTCGCGACGACACATGCAATTGTCGATCGCGCGAAGAAATCCGGCACGGTGCAGGCAAGGCCTGCCGTCACGCTCACATTCTCGTACACCGACGGCGGCGTGCAGAAGAATGAAGAGCACCTCTTGGTGCTGCGCGATCCGATGTCAATCCTCGCAATCATTTCGTCCGACGGCGGCGAAGCGAATCGCGATTCGCGCGCGGCGATGGCGAATCTCACGGCAAGTCTGCTGTTCAATACCGTTCCCGTGAGTTTTCGCGAAATGGACGAGGCCTTCCGGCGCGGTCGCAATCTGCTTGCCGTGATGAACAAGCATGCCGACCAGATGCGCGTGCCCGAAGATGATGCGGCATTTGTGATTTCGCTCAGCGGCAAAGAAACCGGCTATGTCGCGCGGCGTCTGACGCGCGAAGAGCGGAATATGAAGGATCTGGTCAAGCAGGATCGCAGCGAGCTCGGCATCCGCTATTTCGAACATTCCTGGACATTTGAGGAGGACGGCACTGCGCGGCATGAAGCGCTCGACATGTTCGCGACGCTCGACGGGCACTCGGCGCTCGGCGAGTTTCGCGTCGTGCAGATTCCGCCCGCCGACTCGCCGCTGCCGCCACTGATTCGTCTCGACGAAGTGATTCGCGAGCGGGACACATTATTCTCCAGTCGCACGAGAAATCTCGAGAAGGATCTGCCGACGCCGCAACCGCCGATCCGCGTGGATGCAAACTATCTGCCCTATTCGTGGACGATTCTGCTGCCGGGTTTGTTGCTGGAAATCGAAGATGAGCCGCACGCGTTCACGGTGTACGACTCGGAAACGCGGGCGCTGCGACCGTTGATCATCACCGCTCGCGGAGAGGTGGGTGGGGAGGAAAGTGAAGACGCGCGCTTCGCTTTTGACGTGCAGAATGCGTTCGATGGGCCGGTGACCAAGCTGATTACCGATGAAATGGGGCGCATGCAGCAGGCGACAACAAACGGCATGAGAATCGAACGATCGACGGCGGAAAGGGTCGACGCGATCTTCGCGGAGAAGCGCAAGGCGGTCGAAAAGCGGGTGTACGAGCGTCAGGTCGCGCAACGCGAGCAGGCTGCCAATCAGCAGTCTGGATCTCAGGTGCAACCCGCATCAGAGCCGGCTGGTCCGAGGCAAAAGTGAGAGAAAAAAGTACTTAGGACGTCGACGCGCGATAGCCGGCGAGGCAGATTGCGGCAAGAATCGCGGCACCACCACCCCAGAAGAAGTTCTGGATAGACGCAGCCGTTCGGGGTTCGCGACCGTATTCGAGAACGTGGCAATCGCCCATGCGAATTCCGTCAAAGCCGCCCGCCAGCAACCGCTGCACATCCTCCGGAACGCTTCCGAGGACTACACCCTGCAGCACTTCGTCCTCAAATCGGTTGGAGACATACCCGGCGTCGCCGGCCTGCGGGAAACTGACGATGACATGAAATTTGAACGAGTTTCTCAGCGCCACCAGCGCAGCGTTTCGCTGTTCGTATGTCAGCGACCCGATTTCTTCGATGGGCACGCGCCAGTGTGCAGCGACCTGACGATTGATGTCTTCCTGGGAAATCGCGGGAACGTAGGCCCCCTCCCAGCCGAAGGCACCCTCGGTGTACACGTAATCTTCCAACAGAATGAAGTCGGACATGCGCACGTGCGCATTGTCTCCCGGGCCTTGCAACCCGAGTTGATAGCAGGTGATGTCCTGCGGTTCGGCGAACGCCTTGTCGGCGAGCCGCGCTTCAAAGATCCCTTTGCCGAAGAGGCAAATTCCGCCGAACGCGATGATGCGGGTCGCGTAACTCATCATGTCGCGCTTGAGGAACGCGCCGAAGAAGTTCACCACCCACGGGCCAGCATCAAATTTAGCGCCGCTCGTTGATTTTTCCTTGACGCGCGTCTTTTTGGGAGATTTGGCGACTTCGGCGATCTTTTTGCGTTTTTCCTGGCGGGCTTCGAAACGCTCCAACCGCTCTTCACTGGATTCGAGCGAGTCGCCGGTATCGAGCTGTTCGAGGAGGCCGAGGCCAAGTTCGTCGGAAAACGTTCCAGCGGGAACGGCTTCGTGGACGGGAGCGGTTGCGGCCTTTCGGCGCGCGGAAGTTGCATCCTCACGGGGCGCGCCGCCGGGAACTCGGAGCGGGGCTTCGCATTTGGGGCACTTAATCTTTTTTCCGGCGACCTTGGCCGGAAGGCCGAGCTTGGCGCTGCAGCCAGCGCATCGAACAATTATTTTGTCGGAATCCGGCATGTTGATTGCACCGCCTGAGAGTAATGATTTGCCCTGAAACCAAAGATAACTAGTGACCGCGAGCCGCTCAATAGCGATGCGCGAGAAGTTTGCAGAATATCGAACGGGTGCAGGGGAAGCGCTCCACAAACAAGCTAAGGAAAGGCTTCCTGTCGAAATTGGTGTGTTTCGTGTAGCGAAAAATAATTGGTCAATAGAAAGGAATTCCGAAGGTAAGATAATCACGCGTTCAGGAATGTCGCGTGAATCGACGACTCCAAAGATGACAAATTGATGAATCTCGCCATATACACAACAATCATTCTCAACGTTTGGAGCGGGGGACACGAGGAGGGTAGTGCAACGAACACGGCGAAGATCGAATATCGCTATTTTGCCACGGCAGACGGAGCGCGGATTGCTGCGCTGCATCGACCGGCGGACGGGACGCCGGTGATCCTGATTCACGGACTCGGAGTCAACGGATTTGCGTGGACATTCGATGATCGTGAGACGGAAGGGGATGCGTTTCGAAGTCTCGCGGCGGTGCTGCAGGACGCGGGTTATGACGTCTGGATTCCCAATCTGCGGGGCTATGGGCGCGACGAGTGGAAAAGCATTCCGGCGACGGACCAGCGTGACTGGTGCGTCGATCACCATATCCATTACGACGTACCCGCGATCATCGACGGCGTGCGGTCGGCGACCGGGAAGAAGCCGATTGTGGTCGCGCAGAGCATGGGCGCGATTTCGATTGCGTGTTACCTGACTGGAGCGAAGTTGGTCTGTGAAGACGCCGGCGTTCCGGTGCGGATCGTCGCGGATCGCGAACTTGCACTTCAGCGGCAACGTGCGCTTGCCGGATGCATACTGCTGGAGTTTCCGGCGGCACTGCGCTGGCCGACGGGTCTGTACGACGACACCGAAAAGTTTCAATGGCAACAGTTTCTCTCGCAAACGCGCGGTGCCGATCGCAATTATCCGTTCGAGGTGCTGTCGCGCGCGGCATGGCTGCAGGTCCTGGTCGAGCGGATGGGTAACGTGCGGCTGGATTGGATGCAGCCGTCGGCACGGTGGGTGGCGTGGCGCGACGGCGCGGCACCGGCGCTGCGCGATCTGATGCTCAAATCGGAGGCAACGTTTGCAACGGCGGTCGCGGCGATCGGGCGACGCTTCAACGGCAATCAGTCGATCACTGCTGACAAGTTTCTCAACGGCTTTCGCTACAGCATCGATCATCTGCAGGCGGGTGTGCTGAAGCAACTCGGAAAATCGGTGCGGCTGCGTTCTCTGGTAAGCGACATCGGAGATGCTGATTTCGACTACACAAAAAACTACGATCAGATCGAACTGCCGATCCTTCTACTGCTCGGCGATGCGGACAATATCGCAAATGCCGATGTGAGTCGCGACGTGTTTTTCGAGCGGATTTCTTCAGAAGACAAGCAAATCCGCGTGTATCCGGGCTATGCGCATGGTGAGATTCAGTACACGTCGAAAGCGTACAGCAATGTGTACCCGGAAATCCTCGAGTGGTTGAAAGCGCACGACGGCGTGGATGAAGGTGTCTCGCCACCGGCAAAATGATCAGCGCCGTCTCGACAGCAGTTGGGATGAGGAAGCGAAAAGACGCGCGACAGTTCAATGGCGTCATATTCTTCGTTGTCGCTTCGGATTTCGAAGTCTTTGACGGTCCGCACGGCGGGACCGTACAGGGCTGTGCTGTCGTGTGCAGTTTGAACCCCGCGCTGGCGCTTGGGGCTTGATTGTTCGGAGAGTTCGGCGGCTGCTTCGCTGCGGTCGCGACTGCTTTCTTCGCATTTCTTTTCCGCGCCGCGGTATGAATTCCGTAAGTCTCTCTTAGAATTCCGCTTTCGGTGGAATTCTCATTGCGCGCGGGTCGCGGGTCGCGGGACGGCGGCGCGTCGTACGGCCGATTGGAGAAAGGTGCATGGCGGACAGAATCGAGAACGCGGAAAAGAGCGTCGCGGACTTTCGCGCGGATTTCAAAAGATTACGCGATGAAATCGGCAAAATGGTCGTCGGGCACGCGGACATCGTGGAGGGCGTGCTCGTGTGTCTGTTCGCCGGCGGACATACGCTGCTCGAGGGTGTGCCGGGGCTCGGCAAGACGCTGCTGATACGCACGATGGCCGAAGCGCTGCACCTCGATTTTTCGCGCGTGCAGTTTACGCCGGACCTGATGCCGGCGGACATCATCGGCACGAACATCATCGTCGAGAATGCCGAGACCGGGCGGCGCGGCTTCGAGTTTCAGAAGGGGCCGCTGTTTGCGCAGATGGTGCTCGCGGATGAGATCAACCGCGCGACGCCGAAGACGCAGTCGGCGTTGCTGGAAGCGATGCAGGAGAAAGCGATCACGGCGGGCGGGCATACGTATCAGTTGAAGAAGCCGTTTTTCGTGATGGCGACGCAAAACCCGATCGAGCAGGAGGGAACCTATCCGTTGCCCGAAGCAC
>JBFWWY010000190.1:0-6747 GCA_050245935.1 Phycisphaerae bacterium
GCGCCGCGATCGACTTCCTGCAACAGGCAGATATCCGGGTCGTAATGTTCGATGATCTCGACGATCCGTTCCGGCGAGAACTGTCGGTCGACGCCGATGGCTTTATGAATGTTGTACGTCAGCAACTTCAAATGCATCGCGACAAAACTCTACCCGCGCGGACCTTCTGAACAACGAGGATTTTCGACGAACGGAAAAAGCGTAATGCGCCGTTCCGCGATATGATAGCTGCGGTCACTTTTCTTTCGGAGAATTCAGATGTTTGACATGTTACGCAAAGCGATGATGGCCGGCGTCGGCATGGCCGTGATGACCAAGGAACGTGTGGAAGAGATGGCGCGCGAAATGGCTTCGGCGAGCGAGATGTCCAGCGAAAAAGGCGAAGAGTTCGTTGCGGAAGCGATGCGTCAGGCCGAGAAAGCCCGCAACGACTTCGAAGCCCGCGTCGCAAAAGTCGTGCAGAGCAATCTCGATCGCACCGGTGTTGCGACGAAAGCGGACATCGAAGCGGTGATGAATCGGCTTGCGCGTCTCGAATCGAAGCTGAATCAATAACGGCTCCGCAGCGTTCCGAAGGAGTGGAATTCGGCAACCAGGCCGAGCCGATGTCCGCCGGGACGAATTTTGATGCGCGCGCCAATGGTTCTGCGCGAAGCAATTTCCATTATCAAGCATTTCTCTTTTGTTTGCGAAACTGCCTATGCCCGCACTCCCACTGCAACGCGCCACCCGCACCGTCCGCCACATCAACCGCTACCGGCAGATCCTCGGCGTGTTGCTCAAGTACGGCTTTGAAGACGTCGTCACCCGCTTCGGCATCCACGATCTGCTCGAATATGGTCGGCAGCTCGTCTCCTCAAACCGCAATCCCCGCACGACGCAGACCACGCCGGCGCGGTTGCGTCACGCGATCGAAGAACTCGGGCCGACGTTCATCAAGCTTGGGCAGATTTTTTCCACCCGCCCCGACCTGATTCCCGAAGAATTCGTCGCGGAACTGGAAAATCTGCAGCAGAGCGTGCCGCCGTTTCCGTTCGAAAAAGTCCGCGCGATCGTGGAGCGCGAACTTGGCCGACCGCTGAACGAAGCATTCCCGACATTTTCGGAAATCTCTATTGCTGCCGCTTCGATTGGACAGGTCCACCGCGCGACGCTCCCTGACGGCACGGACGTCGTCGTCAAAGTCCAGCGCCCGGGCATACGCGAGACGATCGAAGTCGACCTCGAGATCCTCGAAGATCTTGCGGCGACCGTCGAGAAGCACGTTCCGGATTGGCAGATTCAGCAGCCGAGCCGGCTCGTGGACGAATTTCGCGACATCATTCGGCGCGAGCTCGACTACACCACTGAAGCGATGCACCTGGAGCGCTTCAGCGAGCAGTTTGCACGGGACGACACCATCAGAACGCCGCGCTTGTATCGCGCCTTCAGCACCACCCGCGTACTGACCATGGAGTTTCTGGAACTCACGTCGATCCGCGATGCCGCGGCGCTACGCGTGGCAGGTTATGACCCGGCGCTGATCGCGCAGCGGGGTGCGGAGCTGACGCTCAAACAGGTGTTCGAGTTCGGCTTTTTTCACGCCGACCCCCATCCGGGCAATGTTTTCGCGTTGCCCGGCAATGTGATCTGTTTACTTGATTTCGGCATGGTGGGGCGACTTTCGCGGCAGGCCCGGTTTGAGTTTGCCGATCTCGTGCATGCCCTTGCCCAGCGCGACGCCGACCGTGTGACGCGGACCTTGCTGCGTCTCACGACCCCGCTCGACGACAACGCGCTGGAGCCGAAGGAGCTGGAGCGCGACGTCACCGTTTTCATCGACACCCATTTCGTTCACGCCCTCGCCGACCTGCATTTTCAAAAGCTGCTCCGCGAGCTGATGCAGTTGCTCAATCGCCATCGTCTGCGTCTTGATACGAGCCTTGTCACAATGCTCAAAGCGATCGCGACGATCGAGAAAATCGCCTCCGGTCTCGACCCGAATCTCGACATGGTCGCGCTTGCCCGGCCGTACGTTCGCCGCGCCAAGATGGAGCGTCTGCGTCCGCGCCGCGCGCTGCGGGCCTTACTCGATTCCGCCGGCGATCTTGTCGAACTGACGCGCGATCTCCCCGGCAACCTGCGCTATTTCATCACCAGCGTCCGGCGCGGCGGCATCAACATCGGCTTCGAGCACCACGGCCTCCAGCCGATGCTCGAATCCAACGAGCGCATCGCGAATCGTGTCTCGTTCGCAATTGTCGTCGCATCGCTGATCGTCGGTTCATCGCTGATCGTCCACTCTCGGCTGCCCCCGCTCTGGAACGACGTGCCGATCATTGGCATCATCGGCTACCTCGTTGCCGGCGTCATGGGGTTTATTCTCCTGATCGCGATTCTCCGCCACGGTCGCTTATAGCGTGCCGCAATTCGTAGCGTCGGACCTCCATGTCCGACGGCGCGTGGGGAGGCAACTACGGAGGCACAGACCCACGGAGAAGCGGGTAGGGTGGGTAGAGCGCAGCGAAACCCACCAATCACTTCTGGAACTCAAGCCGATCAATTCCGTAAGATTCTGCGAGGAGTCTACAATAGCGGTCGCTCGTTCCAATGCGCTTTTGAAGGTTGAGAAGCGTGCATGGCGCATCGCAGCGAAACTGCATAATGCGCAGGTGGATTCCCGGCACGTCGTTCTCGCGGTCGTCCGGACTGCGGAGGGCCACTGGACACTGCGCCCCTTCGGAATGAACAAACATTCGTTGCTGCGCCCAATGGGGCAGATGCACGCGCGCCGCACATCGAACACGCCTCATCAACCAATATCTTCGCCCGAACTTGTGCGTATTTTCGCTGAAGCCGAAACCGCCGTACGCGCCCGAGATTTCGGACCGATGTCCGTCTCAGATGTTTTGATTGCGATGCTGGACTTGCCGGACACCCTCGGTAAGGAGTTGCTCGAAAAACAAGGAATTGACACGCGGAAAATTCGTCCCGAACTGCACGCCATGCGAACCGGTGACGCGGAAAACGCGGCGCGCATTCAGGGTTATGTGACCGCCCTTTACTCTCGACCATTCGGTCGCTTTTTCGAACGCCGAGCGAGGGTGCGCGAAGTACGACCAACTGATCCTGTCTTTCTGATCAACAATCTTACCGAGTATGCAGCGACACGCGGACTTCAACAGTTGACTGTTACGAGCAAGAATTTCAAAGACTGTCTTCCCCCGGAACTCGCATCGCGCCGCGGCTTTCGCGCGCGCCTTCAATTCTGAAATCTGCTATCTATGTTGTCTGATGACCTCGATCAAGCGGCGGTTTGTTGTGCCACCGTCGATCGAATGAACCCGGATGGTCATCATTTCGCGCGTGCACGTTTGTATCGAATAAGAAACGCGATTCGAGTGGAATTGGGAGCGCTGCAATGGCACCCAAATCCGCCGCCTCATCTGGTGCCGGAATTGTTGACCGGCGACATTGCCGCAGTCTGTGAACAGGAAAAGCTGCGAGACGTGACGTTTACTCGGGACAGACTCGATCATTTCTTGCTCGATCGCAATCGATTGCACTCGCAGTTTGACGCTGATCGCTGCTATGACGCACTGGTGAAACAGTTGAATCAGCCGCGAAACCCGAGTCGAATGGAGGGGCCTGTTTGCTGGTCGCCGAATATCTGGGTTTCTGCGCCCGCGCTGGCCGTGGCAGCGCTGGGCGCTGAATCGCAGATTCATGCTTCAAACTCAACAATTTTCGCAATGAACGCCGCATCCGCTATGCGCCGTCCCAAATCTGCGATTAAATAACTCACGTCGATCGCGCGAGATCGCGAAAGATCGTTTACGCACGACAATTGACGTCAACTTCGCACCGCCGAAACGCTGGTGCCAAAGGTGGGCGTGAGCAACTATCTCCGACATCGCGCGGCGATTTTCTGTCACAAGTTGTCCGATTCCGCCGTCTGTTCCCAAACGAGCAGCCGCCGCGTTCGGTCTCGAAATTGAAATACGCACATTTGCCGATAAAGGAGCCTCGATGTTTGTTCGCTTTTTGCAAGGAGTCGCGATGACCGCTGCGCTGGCTGCGGGCGCGAGCGCCCAGTCTCACCCGTTTTCCGTCCATGACATGCTCGCGATGGACCGCGTCGGCAGCCCCGTCGCGTCAGGAGACGGGAAACACATCGCGTTCACCGTCCGCAAGACCGACCTCGAAGCGAACAAAGGCATCACAAATATCTGGCTGCTGACCGGCGACAATGTTCGGCAGATCACGTCGCACGAATCCAGCAGTCACAGCCCCGAGTGGTCGGCTGACGGAAAAGCGCTTTACTTCCTTTCCGGGCGCGGCGGATCGTCGCAAGTCTGGAAACTCGCGCTCGACGGCGGCGAAGCGCAAAAAGTGACCGACCTCCCGCTCGACGTCGGCGCGTTTCACGTTTCGCCGGACGGCAAGCAACTCGTCGTCAGCGTCGAAGTGTTCCCCGAAGATTCTTCGATCCAGGACACGAAAAAGAAACTCGACGAAATAGCAAAGGGCAAAACTACCGGCCAGCTCTATGACAAGCTCTTCTTCCGCCATTGGGACACGTGGAAAGACGGACGTCGCGCCCAACTGTTCGCAGTTCCCGTTGCCGGCGGCGATCCCGTCGCACTCATGCCCGGCATGGACGCCGACGTGCCGAGCAAGCCCTTCGGCGGTGCGGAAGACTTCACGATCACGCCGGACAGCAAAGGCGTCGTGTTTGCAGCGCGCGATGCCGGGCGCGAAGAGCCGTGGTCGACCGATTTTGATTTGTTTTATGCGCCACTCGACGGCATGGCCAAGCCTAAAAACCTCACCCCGGACAACGGCTCGTGGCAGGGGCAGCCCACGTTTTCGCCGGACGGCAAATCGCTCGCATACACCGCGATGCAGCGCCCCGGGTTCGAGGCTGATCGCTTCCGCATCATGCTCATGGAGTGGCCGGACGGCGCGTCGCGGACGCTAACCGAAGACTGGGATCGCTCCGCCGGTTCGCTCACATGGTCCGCCGATGGCAAAACGATCTACACGGCTGCCAACAATCTGGGCCAGCATTCGCTCTTTGCCGTCAATGTCGCGGACGGCAGCGTCAAAACGCTTGTCAAAGACGGCAGTGTCGCCGGCATTGCCGTCGCCGGAGACAAGGTTGTCTACGGCTGGGACGACCTGAAAAACCCGGTCGAGCTGTACAGCATCAGTCCCGACGGCAGCGGCACGCAGAAGCTCACCAGGCTCAACGACGAGAAGCTCGCGAAAGCCAAGGTTGGCGATATGGAGCAATTCGCGTTCAAAGGCTGGAACAATGAGACGGTCTATTGCTACGTCGTGAAGCCGGTCGATTTCGACCCGAACAAGAAGTATCCCGTCGCGTTTCTCATTCACGGCGGTCCGCAAGGCTCCTTCGGCAATCACTTCCACTATCGCTGGAATCCGCAGGCTTACGCCGGTGCGGGCTATGCCGCCGTCATGGTCGACTTCCACGGCTCAACCGGCTACGGCCAGGAATTCACCGACAGCATCACCGGACACTGGGGGGATCGCCCGCTCGAAGACCTGCAGAAAGGCCTCGCCGCCACGCTCGAACGATACCCGTGGATGGACGGTGAACGCGTCGGGGCGCTCGGCGCTTCCTACGGCGGTTACATGATCAACTGGATTGCGGGAAATTGGCCCGATCGCTTCAAGTGCCTCGTCAACCACGACGGCAACCTCGACGAGCGGATGGCGTACTTCGACACCGAAGAGCTCTGGTTCCCCGAGTGGGAGCATGGCGGCACGCCGTGGGACAATCCCGAAGGCTACAGCAAACACAATCCGATCGATCACATCGCGAAGTGGAAAACGCCGATGCTGGTGATTCACGGCGGCAAGGATTATCGCGTAGTGGATACGCAGGGTATGTCGACGTTCACGCTGCTGCAGCGAAAGGGCATTCCGAGCCAGTTCCTGTACTTCCCGGACGAAAATCACTGGGTTCTGCAGCCCGCCAACAGCATCCTCTGGCACGAAACGGTCATCGCGTGGCTGGACCGGTGGCTGAAAGAATAGCAACGGTGGGGCACAGGTTCTGAACAGGGCGAAACCGGACCCCTCGCGCCACGCGAGGGGTCGACCGAAAGATGCACGGCGATCCCAGCTACCGGGGGGCCCGGAAGAGACCAGCTGCAACAAGAGCCGATTGCGCAGATAAACAGTGTGAACGCAGCGCAACCGATCCCGCTCAGACGCTCTCCGCAAAATTTTCAGAAATCTTTAATCCAAAAACCTATTTTTGCCTTCAGAATCGCATTTCCTGTTAATGACGCCCGATAAAAGACTTGAATTATCGGCGGACCGCCGTACACTCCTTTTGCTTCTTTCCCCTCCGGAGAGCACCGGGATCGCTTCGGCACCCGGTGCCCTCTTTTTTTAATTCGTTACCAGCAAGGCACTTCCGTACATTCGGATAAAGAATTCCATCCATCGAGATGCTGATTCGAATCCCAACAGAATTCCTTTCAGAATGTTGACTCTTGCGGACACATCGTGCTCGCGTCAAAAAAGGGGGGCAGCGATTCAGATACATACCCGCGAAACCGGACACAGCCTGAAAAAGCGACTTTCGATCCCCGGACATCAACGCAAAACTCGAAAAAAAAGCCCGGCGCAGACAACTGCGAGAGTGCCGTTCAAGAGAACCGCCAGGATCGCAAGTGGCGCGCAACGCCGGTCCCGCAGCGACCAGAAGACGAGTGCCACGATCACCGCGACGGC
>JBFWWY010000191.1:0-6716 GCA_050245935.1 Phycisphaerae bacterium
TCTATTCGCTGTTGATCGGGCTCGTTGCCGCTCCGGCTGCTGCACAACTGCGCGTTGCAAACTGGAACGTCACGAATTACAGCACCGGTCGCGTCGCGGCATTTCAATCTGCGATATACGGGTCATTCGAAGGTCGCAGCATGGCACCTGACATCTTCATCGGGCAGGAATTTCTGAGCGCGAGCAGCGTGAACAATTTTCTCATTATCCTCAACAATGCCCCCGGCAGTCCCGGCGACTGGGCTGCGGCACCGTTCAGCGACGGAAACGATACGGACAACGCGTTCTTTTATCGCACCAGCAAGGTGCAGTTCCTGGGAATGACGGTGGTTGCGGTCGGCGGCTTTCCGCCAAATCATCCGCGCGACGTCAACCGCTACGACGTCCGGCCGGTGGGCTACGATGGCGCGAGCGCTACGATCGCGTGTTACAGCACGCACATGAAAGCCGGTTCAAGCGGCGAGGACCAGACGCGCCGCTTGCTGGAAGCGCAGCGGATCCGCGACAACGCAGAACTCCTGCCAGCCGAGTGGAATTTCCTGCTGGCCGGCGATTTCAATATTCAGGACTCCAACCAGGCTGCCTACCTTGAACTGACGGGAATCGCCGGAAACAACGATGGTCGTCTGTTTGACCCGATTCGGCGGCCCGGCGCATGGAACAACAGTTCCGCGTTTCGATTCATTCACACGCAGGATCCGTCCGGTGCGGGTGGAATGGATGATCGGCACGATCAGATCCTCTTGTCCGAAGGCCTGATCGACGCGGATGCAATGGACTATCTCGGGGATCAGACGGTTCCCTACAGTGCGACCAGTTGGGACGACCCGAATCACAGCTACCGTGTGTGGGGAAATGACGGCACGAGCTTCAACAGCGCAATTGAGATCGCAAACAATCAGATGGTCGGGCCGGTGATTGCACAGGCGCTTTTTAATTCCGCACCGAGCGGCGGACATCTGCCCGTGTTTCTTGACGTGCTTGTCCCGCCGATGATTGACTCTGAAACCATTCTCGACTTCGGATCACTGGAAGTGGATAAACCTGCAGCACTGGCTTTGCACGTTTCGAACCCGGGCGATATCGCGCTGTGGTCGACGGACGGGATCGCGCCGCTTCGCTACACCATGACGTCGACGGATCCGACATTTCTCGTTCCGGTCGGCGAGTATGCCGCCTTTGCCGGTGATCCGGCGAACACTCATTTCATTCTCATGGATACATCGGTCGAAGGGAAATTCAGCGCGACCATCGAGATTGCGTCAAACACGTCGGAGGAGCCGATGCGGCTTGTGACCGTGACGGGCGTTGTAGGCGGCGCGGGCTTATTGCTAGGGGACACAAACTGTGACGGCGTGATTTCCGTGTCGGATATCGCGCCATTCGTGCTGGCCCTGACGGACCCGGCCGGCTACGCGCTGACGTTCCCAAGCTGTGACATACTTCATGCGGACGTTAATGGTGATAAATTGGTCGGCGTTGGGGATATCGGTCCGTTCGTCGCGGTCCTCACCAATCCGTAGTTCATTTGTTTGCATCCAGTGAAATGCGCAGGGATTCCGTGCGCGGTTGTTTGGTGGCATCGATCAGCAATCTGCGCGCGAAGCGCGCCACGGTCTCGATCGAAAACGTCGCTGGGCAACAAATCCGCACCAACCCAGCAGCGCCGCGAGCGGTGCCGCACAAGGTGCGGACGGCACCGGCCCATTGCCACCATGATTCCCGTCTCCGGAATTCGTATTGGCGCGATCTTCGTTCGCGTTCGCGACGGAACCAACGTTGGCATTCGTGCTACTGGAATTTTCGTTCCCCGCGTCTTCATCCGCAAAAACAATGCGCTCAATACGCCCGCTGATCACCTCTGCGACATAGATGCTGCCGTCCGGAGACAAAGCCAGATCGACCGGCCCGCCGTCCAGTTGCGCGAACTTTTCATGTCTCGTAATCGCCGCACCGTCGACTTCGACGTGGTAGATGGCGTTGCTGACATAGTCGGCGTGAAAAAAGTCGTCGTGATATTTCTCGGGAAATTGCGTTGCACCGTAATGCAGTGCACCCGTCGGCGCGGAGCCGAGTTCTACGTAAGTGAACGCGGGCGGGACAAATTCTGCGAACTCCGCTTCCGCGTTCGCACCTTCGAGTATCGGCCAGCCGCAGTTGTCGCCGATCGAGACCAAGTTAATTTCTTCGGTACGCGCGGGCAGATCCGAACCGATGTCGAGGACAAACAGGCGACCGTCGGGCATGAAGTCGAAACGAAACGGATTGCGAAAACCGTACGCAATTTGCGCGCGCGGTGCACCGGTGACTGTTTCAAACGGGTTGCTTGAAGGAGTGGAGCCATCGAGGTTGATGCGACTGATCGCGCCCGAAAGCGACGTCAGACTCTGCGCCGCGTCGGGATTCTCGGTGTCGCCGATCGAAAAATACAGCAATCCGTCCGGACCGACTTTCAGGCAGCCCCCGTTATGAAGTGTGCCGCTCGTGGGCAGGAATCCGCGAATCACCGTCTGCTCCGTGCCGACACCTTGCATGTCCGTCATGCGAATGATCTGCTGCTCTTCGGGAGAAACAGTCGCAAAGACATAGACGTAGTGCGTATTGGAGAAATCAGGGTCGAGTGCGAGACCGAGGACACCGCATTCCAGAAAGGTATGCACCTCAAGTTGTGCGAACGGAGCGGAACGCAATATCCCGTCTTCGATCAGCCGAATCGCGCCGGTCTTTTCCGCGACAAAGATTCGATTCGGACCGTCGAAGGCGATCGCGATGGGTTGTTGCAAACCTTCGGCGACCAACTCAGCCCGGAATCCGGCAGGAACCTGTTGCGCGCCTGCGGCAACCGAAAAAATGCTGCAGAACAATATCGCTGCGAATCGGATGTAAAGTGGGTTCATATCTACTGTATCGGGCAAGCGTGTTTCGGGCTGACCCCACGCGTCGGCATATTTGCAGCGGGCAGCAGGAAACCGGACGCGAGGTCAGCAGTTTCACGCCATGCGCAGCATCTAGTCAGAGCACCGCGCAATTGCGGCGCAAGAATGTTTGCGGGTGCGAACATGCGGCGACACCAAGAAAGGATTCGCGATCCTTCGTGCACTGCGCATCCCGTCGCACCGCCGCACGCGGGCGAGGTCCGCGCTATGCCGAATATATGTCGAGATCTTGAGCGTTCTGGCCCCCCGCTTGGCGCGGGGGGTTCGGTGCGGCGGACTACGTGAAGAGCACGCCACCGGGATCTTCGTCGTAAGTCTCGCCGTTCAGTTGAAAGATT
The DNA here is from genome assembly GCA_050245935.1 of Phycisphaerae bacterium. Taxonomy (GTDB): domain Bacteria; phylum Planctomycetota; class Phycisphaerae; order UBA1845; family Fen-1342; genus JALHOX01. Next base: position 3,275 of record JBFWWY010000191.1, read on the forward strand.
GGACGCGGATCAAAGCCGAGCCAATCCCGGATGCATGAACTGAATACGGCACGGAAATCGACGTAGGCCGGCAAGCTCCCCTGCTGCAGATCGGACGTCGTGACGCGCTGACCATACAGTTCTCCACCGCGCACGCCCGGACCGCAGAGAATCATATGTCCGCCGTAGCCGTGGTCGGTGCCGGGGCTTCCGTTTTCCGCGTTGCGCCGTCCGAACTCAGTGTAGAACAAGATCGCCGTGCGCTGCCACATGCCGAGGGTCTGGAGATCGGCAACGAATTGCTGAAATTCGTTGTTGATTCGCGGAAACAACGTCTGCTCCGCGACGCGCTGCGAACCGTGGGTATCAAACCCGCCGTAGCGAACCTTGAGTATCTGTGTGCCGAGATCGGCAGAGGCAAGGGCCGCGGCGCGAAAAAACTCACCCCGTGCGGTGCCGGTGGACGTGAAGTCGGCCGTACGGTCGCGGATGTCGGTGCTTGCGACGTCAATTCTCGAGTAGGCGTCGATCACATGATTCTGCATGTCCGAGTTGTTTTCGTGATTGCGCTTCAGTTCAGCGAGTCGTCCGAAGGCTTCCTGCGCTGCGCGGCGATATGTGGTGTCCGGATACCCGTAGGAGCGAGGATCACCGACGCGCTGCGTGTCCAAAACACCGTACGGCTGGTCGAAGTAACGTTTGCGCAAGCGTTCGAACCAGGGCAGGCTTGCCGATGCGGACGATGCGAGATTTCTGACGCCAAACTCGAAGATTTCCTGACTTTCGAAGTGCGACTGGTTGGAACCGGGGTACCCGACCTGCTGGATGATTGCACACTGATTTTGCGCATAGAGCTGCTGAAAGAATGGCAGCAGGTTGTTGATGCCGTAAACATTATTGTTGGCAAGCGGCACAACTTCGGATGCCGACAATCCCAGTTGCGGTCGTTTGGTGTGATACACCGAGTTTGTATACGGCGCGAGGAAACTGAGCGCGTCGAGACCGCCATCGAGTTGACAGAGGACCAGTAAATTGCCGGTTCCGCCGCTCGCTTGTGCGTACGTCGGAGCGACAAAGCGCCAGAGCGGATCAGACAAGGCCAGCGCACTGAATCCGACGCCGGCACTCTTGATCAGATTTCGTCGAGACACTTGCCTGCATTCGTTACAACTCATGTTGTCTCACTCACTTTCCGCATACGGTCTCTTGCCGCGTACGCAGCAAGGCACAGGTTCCAGGTCAAATTTCACGCGTTCCAAAGCGTCTTCGGCGATGGGCTAATAGCCGATCACGCGCTCATCCATCATCATCAGCCGAATCATTTCCAGAAGGTAACGATCCTGGTCGTACTCTCCGGCCAGATGAAACGCGAGATATCCATTCTGATCGAGCACTTCGACGTAGATATCATGCTCGGCTTCTGAAAGATTGAGGTGGAATACATTTGCCACGGCGTCGACCAGTCGATCGCGCACTTCGCGCTCGCCCCATTCGGATTGCGGCGGCAAAATATGATACGGCTGTCCCGAAACACGGTCGGGACCGTGATCCATGCGAATGAGTCGCGCAAATGCACGAATTCGACCGATGACCCACTGATCTTCCAGCCAGGCCGCGCCTTCATCCCAGCCTTGCACACCAGGCGGATTCATCAGTTCCTGCCCGCCGAGACTCAAATCGGTCATCAGATTCGTCAGCAAGTACCCTTGGGCATCTTCGCTATGCAGATGCGTGTCCAGCGTTCGCGCGACACCCACGATGTGCTCGACCGGAGAAGCGATGCGCGTAAATCGGGCTTCGGGAGAGAACATCGCCTGTGACTTGAGAATCTTCTCGACGATCACGCCGATCTCAAAGTCAGCATCCACAAACTCAGCCGCCAACTCATTGATTACCGTGTCCGACGGGTGATCGTGAACAAAGTATTCAAAGAGATTCCGTGCGACAAAACGCGCGGCTTCGGGTTGTTCAAGCGTGAGGTCGATGATCGACGCGTAGTCGTGGTTCTCCTGCGCCGCGCGACCGGGAAACACGTGCTTCATCGTTGCGTCATGATTAACGATGTCGAAAATCGGCCGGCCGGGCTGGCCGTTTACGCGGAGCAGCGTGATGCCGGTAAACGCCCGAGCGGCTTCGCGAATATCCGTTTCGGAATAGAGCACATCGCGCCCCAGCGTGAACAATTCCCAGAATTCGCGTGCATAGTTTTCATTGGGTGCATCCTTCGGGGAATTCGCACCGTCCAGCCATACCAGCATCACGGGATCGATCGTGAGATCTTCCAGAAAATCGCGATAATTCCCCAGACAGTTCCGGCGCAGCATGTCGATGTGTCCGATTGCGTTCGGACGATCCTGACCATTGAGCACGCGCGCAGACGTTGCGAAGCGATCATGCCAGAACATCGCCATTTTTTCGTGAAACGGGTTCGGACTCTCCAACAGATAGACCATCCAGCGGCGATCGACGTTGTTGCCGTACGTTTCGGCAAGGCTGATGACCGAAGTCGGGACCGTTTCCCCGCGGATCATTTGTTCCACGGTGTCGGCCATCCCGTCACGGATTACCGCCGAGACGCGTGCCGGCGCGGCTCCGAATTCGGTTCGACGCAGAAGGTGATAGGCTTCGTCCGAGGTCAGCGTTTCCCGATATGGGAGAAGCGATTGCGCGTTGCCAGCAAACTGATCGGCGACTTTGACGTTGATGGACTGTTGAATTTTGGCCACGCCGCCATTGCCGTCATCGACGGAGAGCTGAAGAACAATGACCGCATCCTCGACAACAAACGGCGTCGTGATCGTCACAATGTTCGCGTTGTTGCTGGAAAAAACGACGTTTGCGCCCTGCAACTGGCTCCAGGTGAACGCCAGAGCGTCGCCGTCCGGATCCGACGATTGTGAACCGTCGAGACGAACTTCCACGCCGGGCCCCACGTTGCCCGAAGGGCTCAATGACATTCTGCCGACCGGCGGTTTGTTGTCCGGATTTGAGTTGGTTGTCGTCGTGGTCGTCACAACACCCGTGTCCGGATCGACCACGGTATCTTCGCTGACCACCGTGTCCGGATCATCGGTTGCCGAGCCGTTCGAATTACTCGAACTGCTGTTGCTGTTTGGAACGTCCGCGCCGGTGACCGGATTCTGACCGCTTGGCGGATTCTGGCCGACCTGATCCGGGGCAGGACACCCCGCCATGCAGATCGCCATTGCAATCGCCATGCCAAGCGTCGGCACGAAACTGTGCGAACGGTGAATCCTGTGCAGCGTTTTCAACCTCAATCCCCTCTCTCCCATGCGCGCTCCCGACATCCTGAAGAACAATTCTTGCGGGATGAAAAAGTACCGAGCGCAGCTTTCTCCCAGAGAAGTGTACGAATGATCAGCTTGCATGAATTGGCAAATTGGCGAGAAATTCTGGTAAACGCGTAAGAGCGGAGTGGTTTCGTTGTGCCGCAAGGATGCGA
>JBFWWY010000192.1:0-6715 GCA_050245935.1 Phycisphaerae bacterium
AGACGAGGGCGGGCATCATCTTGTATCGCATCATCATTTGATTCTCCTTTATCTTCGTCGTCGTGTGGTTGCGACGGCGTACAATCTTTGCCGTCGGGTGTCGTCAGACCCTGTTGTTTCTCAGCGAATCAGTGCTGATCCTGTTTTGCAGAAGTATTTGCCGCGCTTGTTGAGCAGCAGGCTACCGTCTTCGTGGTAGGTGTTCGGCCAGAAGTAATACACACTGTTGCTCGGGGATGACGTCTGCGCGTTTTCCACGCTCGCAAACGGCAACTGGCAGATGCCGAGCTCCGCGAAAAAGAAGTCGCCGATGTAAACATTTTCGCCGTTGATGCAGGATTCGACCGTCAATGCCGGGCCGCTGCCAAGCGTAATGTCGAATTCGCGTTGTCGCTCCCACTGCTCGGACGTGATGCAGGGTTCCTGTTTGAGTGTTCGCTCTTCGAGTCGGAAGTAGGCTTCACCGTCGCCGCCTTTTGCCGCTGCGACGAGCGCAGCGCCGTCGGAGAGGTTGCCCCATTCGTCGAAATCGCTGACGAACGATCGCACCTGGTCGGCGACACCGCACCACGGTGCGCTGTTGCCCATGCCGGTGCCGCCGAAATTGACGTCCTGCTGAATCCCGCTGTCGTTCACGTCATTGTCGCAGTTGAAATCGACGGGCAACATGATCGTCCCGATTGATTCGTTCAGACTGTTCTCGTTCCAGCCGCACATCCGACCATGTGAGAAGTCGATCTCTTTGAACAGCGCTTCATCAAATGCAAGTCCGTTCGAGATCAAGCGTGTGCGCACGCCGCTGAGCTGATAGTTGTACGACATCACGCTGGGAAGATTCGGCACCTGCGGCCCGACCCAGTTGGGATCGCCGTTGGGGGTGTTGTTGCTGCCGCAAATCTGTCCGCCGCAGTGATTGAGGCCAAGATTATGGCCGAACTCGTGTGCGAGCGTCGCGGCTTGCGCGTAGAGCGTGCCGACGTTGCCGTCGAACGCGCCGAGCGTCACGATAAACGCGTCACCGCCGTTGGCACGACCGGAGCTGGTCGTATTCTGGCACCCGCTGCCGGCGTTATTCGGATCGGCGTCGACGCGATACTGATGCGCGAAGATGGCATAGTGCCAGCCGTCCTGCCCTTCACGATCGAAATTCGCATCGCGAAGCGAGCGATAGGTATTCGCGACGCCGGTGTAGCCCCAGAAATTGCCACAGTCAGCACTGGGATCGCCGGTGAGGAAGTCGTAATGGGTGACTTCGTCGTCGAGATCAATGATGAGTGTGTGTCCCTGGCATGCAAACATCTGGATGACCGCGTCGAGTACGATCTGCTGGGGCATGTGATCGTGCCCATCGGTGTCATCCCCCATGTAGTCCAGTTCAATGCGAAATGTGTCGGCATAGCCGGTCAGGGAAACGCTCAGCAGCATCGCCGCGAGTGTTCGTTGGACAAGGTGCTTTTTCATCGTTTCGTCCTCTGCTGGTCAGCGCAACGTTGCGCTGACGAGTCGTTAATCTGATTTCAATTCTGCATGTGCAGGGCGGTCACACGGCGATCATTCAATTCAACAGGACACTGCCACGCGCCGCGCGCAGCGTCATTGCCTTGGTGATCACGGCGGGCGTGGCGTACGACGCCGGTTGCATCCACAGCGTTCCTCCGACCGGCATACTCGTCACGGCAGTCGCCATGCTGAGATACGGCTGATGAAACGTGCCCGTCTCGCTGCTGCCCGCGTAGTTCAACTCGATGAAGCGCCAGCCGGGCAATGGGTACATGAAAGACATTGCCTGGAGATCGACGTCGCTAAGGTGATTCCGCTGGCCCATCGATGTTTGCCAGGTCGCGAAGTCCGCCGGATCGTTGATTTCCAGTACTCGGCAATTGTCCGGATCGGCACCGCAATCTTCGCAGGTCGAAAAAATGCACTGGCCGTACGACATCACCGAATCGAAATCCATCTGGTTACGCGGGTACTTGAGCGAACTATTTTGAATTGTGTAATTTCCTGCGCCGGACGCCGATACGCGGTCGTCGTAATAGGTCAGAAACGTGTTCCGATCGGTGCGCTGATGCGTGTGGTGAAATCCGAGCACGTGTCCCCACTCGTGGGCCAGACCGTATGTGTACGCGGTTTGTCCCCAGGTGTAGATCAGTTCGCGAATGTTCAGCGGTTGTTCACCGCCGTTGCGGCCGATGAACGGCGAGCTGCTGCCGTTGTCCTCGCCGGCATTGCGAATCAGCACGTAGTCGGCTTCGTTGGTGCGCGGCACGAACTGAATGTTCGCCACCGCTTCCCACACTGCCATCGCTGCTTCGACCGGTACCACATTTTCTTCGATAAAATCATCCGCGTAGACGTACGGCACGACGCCGTTCGGCCAAAGTCGAGTGTCGTCGATGTACACTGCCGCGTGTACTGCCGTATGGATTGCACCAAGCGCGAGTGCAGCGGCGACAAGTTGTTTGAAATTCCGTTTCATTGTCGTTTCCAACATCCGTTTCGTTTTTTGCTTAACCGCCGATGACGGCGTTGCCGTTTTCCGAGGTCAGCAACATCGGCCGCCACAGAAGAAAGTTTTCGTTGTAGTTGCCCGCGCGAATGCGAACGGTGTCGCCCGCAATGACGCAGAACGTTGCTTCATAGACTGAGTTGAACGGCGAACCGCTTGTGCCCAGTTCGGTGCCGCCGAACCCCGACTGCACATACACCGGACTCGCCACCGAATCGATGTACGGATCGAGCGTGTCGAACGACACACCAAAGCGCCCATAGTCGCCAGTGCCGCAACCGGGGCCGCCCTTGAGCTGTCCACGAATACGCCCGCTGGTATCCAGGACCGGCGAACCGGACGAACCGCCTTCGGTGCTGCCGTTGTCCCAATCGACACGCCACACGTGCGCGTCATTGAGTCCGTAGGTAACGAACAGCGCGACCGTGACGTCTCCGTCAGAGATTCGTTTGAACGTGCCCGAAGGATGATGAATGCCGACAGCATCGCTTTGCAGTGTCCAGCCGCCAGACGCCCAGCCCAGCCAGAAATCGCCAGCCGGCGGTTCGTATAAACCGAGCAGACTCATGTCGGAGTTTTGACGTCGTTTCAACAACAGCGAGCCAGTGGTTTGCGGCAACGTGTTCGGTAACGGCGCGGTGCCGTTGCACGAAGGCGTTTCGAAGAACCAGGTACACGTGAGCGAGTTGGCTTCGGCTTGCGTGTTGATGCAGTGGTCCGCGGTCAACAGCAGGGGAGACAAATCACCCGGCGTGCGATTGATGAGCGAACCCGTGCAGACGAACGACTGCCCGCCGCTGATGTACGTCATTTGCGTGACGGCACGGCGTTCGTTGGTCCACGATCCGGATCATGTTACGTCGTTGTGTCCGCAGCCGATCCCGGTGGTTGTACCGCCGAAATCTTCGGTGAACCGTGCGATGTCGCGAATTTCCGGGAGTTTCGGATTGTCGAGCCCTTCGGGCGCGTGAAACTCCAGCCCGATGGTGTCACCGTAAATGATCGGTGTCCACCAAGCGCCGTCCTCATCGAGGCGCGGCGAGGAATAGGGTCCGAACGTACTGCCGGTTGTCGGGTCGTACACACGCAATTCGACGCCGTCCTTCCCGAACTGGCCGTGCAGCTTCACACGCAGCCCGGTTGCATCGGCCGCTGTGAGTTCGAGCGACCAATACTTGCCATCTGTGCTCGGCGTCCAGTTCGCCTGGTTGCGCAGGCCCGCAGGAGCAGCCTCCACGAAGCCGAATAGATTCGGTTGTGCTGCTTTCTCGGCTGCGGTGACGGCGCGGGCCGAGCCCAGCTCGAACACGTCGATTGCCGCATCGGGGTGTCGCCGCTCGCTGGGCATCTGGGCTGCCCCGGACAACGTACCGGCGATTCCGTCGAGCGACTTGCCTTCGGCGGTCGTGTCATCCTGTTGCGCAACGGTTGGTTGCGCAGCCGCGACCGCGATCGCAACGGTCCAAACGAGTTGTCGAATCTGCAACGATTTCATCGCCGGGCTCCTTTCTTCGTCACGCAACGTTGCTTACTGCAAGCTCACGAGGACGAGGACGAGACCCTTGCCGCTGTCGAGACCGGTCATCGCTTTGCCGATGATCGCGCCTTGCGACTGTGCATGGTCTTCGACTTTCATGGCATGGCCAGGCGTTGCAGAAGTTGTGAGCAAGTCGCCCGGTACGATCGCGCCATTCGTCGCGTCGACGTAGCAATACACGCGTCCGGTCAGCGCAATCGCTTCCTGACCGTCGGCTTCGCTGCCTTTCTGCCCCATGTACATGCCGGTCTTGATGCCGTTGGCACCGCTGACGATGCCGGCGACGGTGCGGTCGTACGCGGCCGTGCTGACGACCAGCTTGCCGGGATTGTTCGGATCGATGCAGACGACCATGCCGGGTTCGACGGCACCGTTCACATCCGATACGTCGAATTGCTCGGAAAGGTCCGAACCGCCGGAGATCTGCAACTCGTCCACAACAATGCGGCTGTTGCCTGTGCCGTTCCAGTCGGTGTCGAGCTGAATCTGCACACCGCCACCGTCGTCGTAAAGATTAAATTCCGAGCCGGTGCCTTCCGATGCCCGTGCGAGGATGCCGACGGTACCGTTCGCGCGACGAAGTCGCAGTACGCCGCTGTCGCTCTCGTCGCCGTCGAGCTCGATGGTGATGTCGCCGTTGCTGTTGGCGTAGGTTGCAAAACCACCGCCGTCGCCGCCGTTGCTGCCCATACGCGCGGTTTCGTTGCCGGCCGGATCAAACATCTGGATCAGATTCGCATCCGCGTCCAGCGTAATGCGCTCTGACGTACCATCGCGCAGCGTGATCGAGCCGCCGCCGCTTGACGTGTCGCCATCAAGTGTGATGGTGGTTGTGCTTGCCGCATTGTCGAGCGTCATTAAAGCAGCGCCGGCGGAATCGGCATCCATGATCAGATTCAGCGCGCCAGTGCCGTTGTACATCTGGATAAAACCGCCTGCGGTGGTCGAGGAACCCGAGATCATCGTGAGCTGGTTGGTCTCGTCGCGCGATTCAAAACGACCGCCAAACGTATTCGAAGACTGTCGCGTCGATTCATTTCCATTACTGTCGAACGTGCTGACGCGGGCATCCGTGGCATTCATTTCGACCGTGACATCATTTGCCGCGTCGCGCAGCAGAATCTCCGCACCACCGCTGTCGTCTTCGCCGTCAATCGAGAGGCTTGCGAAATTCGCGCCGTTGTACAGCGTGATGAATCCGCCGTCCGATGCGGCGTTGGAACTGCCCATCAATGTCGTGCGGTTTCCATCCTGATCCCACGTGCGAATCCAACCGCCATAGGAATGCGAGCTCATCTGGGCGTGCGTGTCGTTCACGAGATTATTCTCGATATCGCCGACATTGACCGTATTTTCCGCCCATACGTCGCCGAAGTTGCCGTCCAGATACGCGTTGATGTTGCCGCGGTTTTCGGCTGATACGCGACCAAAGCCGAGGCGATCCGCGAAGAGGTGCACAGCACGCGTATTGTCGTCGTTCAGGAGCGACACGCTTTTCATCGCAGCTTCAACGACCCACGATGGAAAGCTGCCGCCGCCGAAGACCTGAAAGTAACCGGCGTCGCCTGTCGAAGTGCCGAGGTCGATCGCGTCATCAAGCTCTTCGCTCGCCACGCGATTGACGCGATACGCGTACGGGGTTGCACCCAGATCGAGACGCGGCGCCAACTCGGTTCCGCCGTTAACCGAGATTCCAATCTGTCGCGCTGCGCCGTTGAAGTCCGCAGGGCTGAACGGCACCAGCACATCGACAATGCCGTCGAGAATGGAAACATTGTTCATGCCGATTGCGCCGCCGAGCGGAAAACCATCTTCATCGTAGAGTCGAAACGAGAGGTTGACCGTAGGGCCGGGTAATGGATCACCCATGTTATCGGTGAGCCGCGCCTGAAAACTCATGCGTGCACTGTCGCTGTCCAGAATCGGTGCAAGCACTGTCCCCGGTTGTCCGATGCCGGGAATCATTGCCGGTGCGGCCTTCTGCAGCGGGGCATTCGGTTCCTCCGGAGTCGTCGCAACGGATTTTGGTGCTTCCGTCGGTTCTTCTGCAACAATTGTCATCGTCGACAATCCCGCAAGCATTCCAGCGCTCAGGCCCAGGGCCCATCCACGAAATCGGCTCGTACGCATGATGTTTCTCCTTGAAAGAGTGCCGATTCGCGCAATCCCGCGTCGGCTAGGGTTGTTGTCCGTTGGAAGTGAAGCGGCACCCATACCGGGCACTCACGATATTTTTCAAAAATGGTCGGATGGCGCGGCGATTCGCGGAATACGACCGCGGCGAGTGTGCGTACGAAAGAGCGTAGATCCGGGATGATGTCGGTTCAGAAAGGGACAGCCGGCGGCGAGGAAAATTTCTCGCGTTCCAGTGAGACGAGTTTTATTGAGCAAAAATCAGTCCGGTGATCAGCTTCCGAGTTCGCGGCTTCGTTCAAACGCTGCCAATACGCCTGCGACAATATTGTCGAATACGCGTCCCTCTGTCATTTTCGCAAGTGCCGCGGCGGTGGTACCGTTCGGAGACGTGACTTTCTGACGCAGCATTTCCGGCGACTCATTGGACTCGATCATCATCTTCGCCGCGCCGAGACAGGCCTGTTTCGCCAGCAACTGTGCGTACCGCTGTGAGAGTCCGGCGCGTTTGCCGGCTTCGATGACGGCTTCGGTGA
>JBFWWY010000193.1:0-6710 GCA_050245935.1 Phycisphaerae bacterium
GATTGTTCGCCGAAGCCAGCGTATTCGGATGTTCGTCGCCCAGCGTGGAGCGCAGAATGCGGTATGCTTCGTTCAGCATTTCTTCCGCTTCGGCGAATTTTGCCTGGTAGTACAACGCCGAGCCGTAGTTGTTGATGATGACGGGCAACTCAGTTGCCATGAATTCGTTGGATGACTCGATAAGGGGCAATGCCTCGGCAAACGCCGCTTCCGCGTCGGCATAGCGCTTCTGTCGCAGGTGGAGTACGCCGAGCGCGTTGATCGCCGGGCCCAGCGAGGTTCGTTCTTCCGCAGGCAGATTGCGCAGCAGCTTGATCGCATTCTCCAATAGCTCCTGCGATCGTGCGAGCTGATCCATCTCCCGTAGCGCCACGCCGAAACTGAACATCGCTTCGGCGCGATACATATCCGGCACATTCTCTGCCGTCTCCAGATTCTTTGCCGTTTCTTCGGCAACCGCCATTCCTTCCGAAATCGCGCCGGATTTGATCAGGCTGCGCGAAAGGGAATTGCGGGAAATGAGCGTCGCGGCCGCGGTGGGCCCGAAAAACGATTCCCGCAATTCAAGCGCCCGTCGAAAATAGGTAATCGCGTCCGCATATTCGCCGAGATTGAGGTACGCGTCAGCAACCAGCGCATACATATTTGCAGACAGTTCCGGTTCACTTTCCAGATTCTTGGCAATGAGCTGCTCGACAGAGTTGTCCAGCATTTCCCGTACCGACAACTGCCGCCCCTTGTGCAGCGACGGATTGGAGCCGGCGATCATGTCGCGGAAGAAGTCGTGCAATGCCCGCGTCTCCGCGTCGCGCGCTTCGGCCGTTGCGCGGCGCGTCTCAGCCAGGTCGCGCGCTTCCGTTTCGGCAGCCAGGGCCGTCGCCAGTTGTTTTGCATTCCTCTGCTCGCGCTGTTCTGCCGTGATCGCGCGATCCCGTTCACTCACCGCCTGACGCCAAAGCATCAGCGAGATGCCCAATCCCGCGACCACTGTCATCGCGAATGCGGCCGCAATCGCAACGGCTCCTTTGTGTCGTGCGAGATGCTTTCGAACCACGTAAATCGTCGAGTCGCGCCGCGCTTCGATCGGTTCACCAGCGAGGTAGCGCCGCATTTCGCGCGCGAGTTCACCGGCCGTCTGATAGCGCCGCTCCGGCTCTTTCGCGAGGGCGCGCAATAAGATTGTCGACACTTCGCTGTCAATGTCGTGGTTGTGGAGCGTGGGTGACCGCGGCGCAACCGACAGAATCCGATTTGTCACCTCATTGGGCGCACCCGATACATCATAAGGGTACGCACCTGTGAGCAACTGATAGAACATGACGCCGAGCGAGTACACATCCGTACGCGTATCGATGCACGCGGCACCGGCGGCCTGTTCCGGGCTTGCGTAGGGAAGCGTGCCGACAAACTGGCCGGTTTGCGTGAGCGAGGCTGCGGCGGAGGAGCCGGGTCTGCCGAGCGCGAAAGATTGCTTTGCGAGCCCGAAATCAAGAATTTTCGGGACGCCCTTCTCCGTAACGCGAATGTTTGTTGGCTTGAGGTCTCGGTGAACAACGCCACTCAGATGAGCGGCGTTGACCGCTTCGCAGATGATCGCGAAAAGTTCGAGCGATTCGCGCACAAACGCCCGCTGGCGCGCGCGATCTGCACTGACATCCGGACGGCGCCGGGCGATCCATTGATCGAGCGATTGCCCGTCGACAAAATCCATCACGAAATACTGGCATCCGAGCTCACGCCCGCTGTCATGGATGGCGACAATATTCGGATGGTCCAACGTCGCGAGGATCTCGCCTTCTCGCGAAAAGCGTTCGCGATCGCGCCGGCCGGCGAACGGGCCCTCGCGCGAAACTTTTACTGCGACGGTGCGGTGCGTTCCTTTGTGAACCGCCTCGTACACGACGCCCTGCCCGCCGCGCTCAATCTCGCGAACAAAGTCGTACGATCCAAGGCGGGGCCCGATAAATGGGTTTGAAGCCAGCGGCGTGCGCGCGTCGGAATCGCGCGACGGCGGGCCGGAATCCGCGCGCTCGATCTGTTTGCGGGCCGCGGCAATCAGGTCAGAATCTCGTCGCTGTTCTCGCGGAGCACTCCCAGTTTCCGACATGTGGATACTTCCTGACGACCCAGAATCCAACGTTTGGCTCGAATCCTGAAAGAGTAGCGACGGCGGCTTCCGCTACTCACTCAAATTTCGGCAAATTTTCCGCATCCGCAAGAAGATCGCGGAGTCGTTCGAGTGCGCGGGCACGCAACATGAAAATCGCGCCTTCCGACCGGCCCATCAACCGGGCAACAGCGTCGACGTCGTAACCTTCAAGTTCGTAAAGCCGAAGGACGCGCTCGTAATCCTCCGGCAACCGCGATAATGCGAGATCGACCTGGACTTCGATTTCCCGATCCGAAACTTTCCGGCTTGGTGTTGTACTGGTCCAGCCGATCTGGTCCAGCAGGCCGATGGAAGACGAGCGGCGGGGAACTTCAATTTTCTGACCCGGCGGCTTGCGCTTCTTTCGCTGGAGCTCGCGAATGGCGTCGCGCAGATTATTTCTTGCGATGGTCGTGAGCCAGCTCAGGAATGCTTCATTTCCCCGATCTTCCAGCCGGCCGATGCGCAGAAACGCTTCCAGAAACGTCACTTGCAGCACATCGTCGATGTCAAGTAGGCTGCGAAATTCGGGACCAATCTGATTGACCAGCAGCTGTCGGAGCCGGGGACCGCTGGCCTCAAGCAACGAAGCCAACGCATCGCGATTGCCGCGAATCGCATCCTCGATGAGATGTTCCGAGGTGTCCGACAACGCTGTTCCTCAGCATCTATTGAGCCGTCAATCTTTTGTATGATACTGGAAGTCCGTCGCGACCGTCACAGAACTTTAATTTTCGTCGTCGTCCTCGTCGTCATCGCCGAACAACCCTTCGGATCGACCCAGAATGTATTCGGCGATCGTTTCCGTCGCCTCCGTCGCCATGTCTTCAGGGTCTCCCGCCCGGAACGACTTGCTGACTACTTTTATCAGCCCTTCGTCAAGGACGGACCCGTTCCCGTACATTTTGATATGCGCCAACAGAAACGCTGAGCCCAGGAGCCCTTTTCCTTCGTAGTACAAAATATTGGTGTCAACTTCTACTGGATTGCCGCTGCCGGATAATTGGGTCTGTGTTGCAGCGGCGGCAGCATCATAGGTTGCCAGCAAATGACTCGGGACGATTCTTCCGCCGATATCACTATGCGCGTTGCGAAACTGAATTGACTGGTAAGAGTCCAGCGTCGCAGGCCGCGTCCCGCGCTGCGAAACGAACTCGCCTTTCGCACCGCGCACTTCGTAAAACGCCTGCTTGACTGCCGTGGAGCAGCCGATTTGAGTGGACACCAGTACGAGCGCAAGCAGAGCAATTCTGCACACCATCGAATCCTTTCTAACATGAAAGATGCAAAGAGTACGTCGAATCAGACATCCATGGGATTCCAGATCGTGGTTCGACTTCGGCAAATTCGCAACATGACGACGCGAACGTGACGCACAGAACATTACGTGGCACCCGCAGCGTCCCCATCCGCCAATTCAAAATTTGAGTAGACATTCTGGATATCGTCGTGATCTTCAAGGGCGTCGATGAGTGCGACAATTTTTTCGGCGTCGGCTCCGCTGAGCTCGACCTGTGAGCTCGCGGACAATGTCAGTTCCGCGCTTTCGGCTTTGATTCCGGCTTGATCGAATGCGGCGCGCAGGCTGCTGAAGGACTCCGGGGCACAAGTGACCTGAAAGCCTTCATCGCCGATGGCGAGCACATCGTCCGCGCCGGCTTCCAGCGCGATGGTGGTGATTGTCTCTTCGCTTGCGGCGGATTTTGCGAAGAAAAGGACTCCTTGCTTCGCGAACATCCACGATACGCAGTTGGGCACACCGAGGTTTCCGCCGCGCATTTCAAAAATCCGCTTCACTTCCGGCGCGGTCCGGTTTCGATTGTCCGTCAACGCGACCGCAATAATCGCGGCACCACCGGGGCCGTACCCTTCGTAGGCGATTTCCTCGAAATTCGCCCCCTCCAGCGCGCCAGCCCCCTTCTTGATCGCACGCTCGATCGTGTCTTTGGGCATATTGGCGGCTTTGGCCGCATCAATTGCGTAGCGAAGTTGGAGATTCATCGCCGGATCACCGCCACCGATCCGCGCAGCAACAATGATGGCGCGCGACAGCTTGCTCCATTGCTTCCCGCGTCGCGCGTCCGTAACGGCTTTTGCGCGTTTGATGCGCGCCCAATGCGAATGTCCGGCCATGTTCTCCGCTTTCGTCCCAGCGTCCGAGTACACGCACGCCAACGTTTAATACGTTGCGGGTGACAATTCTATGACAATCCGGAATCCGGGTGAAGCGACCGGCATTCGGCGTCTGGTTGCAAAAATGAACTTCAATTGAGCTGCGCTTTTCCATCGCGTGAGCTTTTATGCTACATTCACGCATTGAGAACCTGCCTGCGATTTCAGGGGAAATGGAGAAAATCAAATGAAGAGAAAACCTTTCGCACTTCGCGTTTCGATGTTTGCGCTGCTGGGAATCGCTTGGAACGCCAGCGCCCAGTCGACCTCTCGTGCCGTATTTGTCGTACACAACGGCAATCTCGAAGGCAGCGTGACGGCGTTTCGGATCAACAGCGATGCCTCGCTCGATTTTGTGAACCGCGTCATCACCGGATCCCGTCCGACGTCCACGCAGCCGTGCTCCGGATGCAACGCGTACGAGGCATCACTCTCGCCGTCCGGAAAATATCTGGCGACCAGTCATCCGTCGGGCACGTTGGACGGCGTGACGATTTTTGAAGTTGCAGCGGATGCAACCATCACGCAGATTTTTCGCCTCGAGCTGGACACGTCCGTCGGCGGCCCACTCGATCTTGTCTGGATGAGCGAAGATTTGCTCGCCGTCACCAGACTGGATACGACTCCCGATCGCATTGCGGTCTATGCCTGGAATCCCGGCACACCCTCCCTTTCTCAGCTTGGAATTGCGCTCAACGGCAATGGGTTGAGCTACCTGCTCGTCGATCACGAATATTCCACTCTCTATGCAAACAGTTCATCGGATCGGACGGTCGCCGCATACGATATCGGCGCCGCAGGCGGCCTTTCGTTGATCGAAGCCGAGTCAACGGGCACGCCGTTCCCGCTCGAACTCGCGATCACCCCGGATGATGCTTTCGTCTATGCGGCCGGCGGCATCAGCAATGGTGGCGACAAAGTCATGGGCTTTTCGCGCCAGCCGGATGGATCACTTGATGGATTGCCGGGAACCCCGTTTGTTTCGCCCGGCGCTTCACCTTCCAACGTTTTTGCCAGCGGAGACGGCGAATATCTGCTGGTCGGACACGGAACAGATGCCACAGTCCGCGTCCTGGATATCGATACCGCCACGGGCGCGCTGACCGATACGGGATTCATGTTTGATGTAGGCGGACAGGGAACGCTTGGCGATGTTGCCGCGCTCGATGATCTTGTATTCGTTACGGATAATTCAACGAGCAGCGACGGCGTCCGCGGCCTGTATGTCTTCAAACTCGGGCCCGACGGGGCGCTGGATCAGGTTGGGCCGCTTTACGACACCGGTGGAATCGCCCCACGATCCATCGCCGTCTGGGGAGGTCTCGGCGGGCTGGTGGGCGACGTCAATTGCGACGGCGTCGTGTCCGTCGCGGATATCGGCGCGTTCGTCCTCGCACTGACGGACCCGGTCGGCTACGCCGCACAGTTCCCGGATTGCGACATCAACAACGCGGATGTCAATGACGATGGAATGGTTAGCGTCGGTGACATTGGTATGTTCGTCGCGCTCTTGACCAACTGATTTCAGTCAGCCCACAAGAAATCATCGGTGGTGAAATGCGGCAAGCAACCGCATTTCACCATTTTTTTTTGTACGATGTCAGCGTTGTCAAACTTTTGCCGCAGGACAAAGCCATGCTTCCTCAGTTCGAAATCGGAATTATCGGTGCGGGAAACGCCGCGGATGGAATCATTCACGGCGTGCTCCGCAACAGTATCCTGCTGGACGATCGCATCATTGCTTCCAACCGCAATGCGGATCGGCGTGACGCGATTCAACAACGATATGGAATCGCGGTGACGGACGACAACCGATATCTCGTCAAAAACAGTTCCATACTGATCATCGCGGTGAAGCCGCAGAATCATCGCGATTTACTTTCCGAAATCGCGGAGCTGATCTCCGAAAATCACCTGCTGGTTTCCATTATGGCAGGCGTATCCACGGCCGCTATCGAGGGGCTGGTGCCGCACTGTCGCGCGCGCGTTGTTCGCGTGATGCCCAACCTGCCGATGCACGTCGGCGCGGGAATGGCCGGCGTCTGTGCCGGCAAATTTGCCAGCGACGCAGATCTGCTGCGGGCGCAGCGCATTTTCGACGCCGGTGGAAAAAGCGTCCATCTGGATGAAGAGTCGCTGATGGATGCGGTGACCGCGGTTTCCGGCTCGGGCCCTGCGTACTTTTACCTCTTCACCGAAGCCGTCATCGAAGCCGGCAAACGCGCCGGACTCTCACAGCGGTACGCACAGTTGCTGGCGAAACAGGCCTGTCTCGGCGCGGCGAAGATGATGATCGAGTCCAATGAGTCGCCGGAAAAGCTGCGTCAGAAAGTCACGTCTCCGAACGGTACCACCGCCGCGGCACTTGCGAAAAAGACAGAGGGACTCG
>JBFWWY010000194.1:0-6708 GCA_050245935.1 Phycisphaerae bacterium
AGTCCGCCGAAAACCGTCGCGTGATTCCCGGCGGCGATCCGGATAATCCGCTCGGCAGGCGCTGGCTCGGGCTAAAAGGAATCTCGGGAGATGCGCTCGATCAGGAGGGCTTCGGCATTCACGGCACAATCGATCCGAGTTCGATCGGTCAGGCAAAATCACTTGGCTGTGTGCGCATGCACAACGATGAGGTCGCGCTTGTGTACGACCTGCTGATGCCCGGTAAGTCGAAAGTCACCATCCTGCCTTGATCGCGGATTGGTCGGCCTGGCTGACGCCCCAGCCGCTTTTTAATGAAGTCACTTCTCCGACGAAACTTACGGGCTGGCAAATCGCCGCCGGCCCGTTTGGTTTGCTCTATTTCATTCCCTGGATTCCCGTCGTCCGGTTGATCGCGCGTCGGTTTCCGGTCGGTGCCATCGTCACCACAGGTGTACTCTGGACGTTGCTGACGATTTCACCGTTCAGCACACTTTACTTTCTGACCTACGTCGGCATCGGCGCGACGTGGGTTGTGTTGCTCGGCAAAGCGCGCAAACGTGGCACACTCGGCGAACGCGGCATGATCGCCCTGACGTGGATCGGCCTTCACCTCTGGGCCCTTCCCGCGTGGCTGCACGCTGATATTTTCGCGTATGGCTGGGAGTGGACACCCGGCGGAAATCTCGCCGTTCTCCACGCACTGGGCATTGCCTATTTCCTTTTCCGATTCGTCGGCTGGGGAGTCGATTGGGCAAAGAATCCGCATTTGTCGCTGCGCCCTGCCGAGACGATCGCGTGGATCATGTATCCACCGGTGATGCGCCTCGGCCCCGTCATGCCGCGCGAAGTGTTTCTAGAACGGTTTGAGAATTGGCGACCCGCCGCGCCGTTGCCGTGGCGCGAAATCGGCAAACACGTCGGCTGGTTTCTCGCCGGCGGATTATTGCTGGCCGGCGTGCAGATGAATACGCCGGTACCGCCGGAGGGCGCGCGCGATTTCTTTCGTTCGCCTTCGGACTACTCGACGAACGCATTGCTGCGCATCTTTTATTTTGTCCCGATCCGCATTTATCTGATTTTGTGGCTGTACAACGAGCTCGCGGCGATCGTGTCGTTCTCCGTCGGCATTCGCGCGGACAACAACTTCGACATGCTGCCGCGTGCGACGAGTGTGCGCGACTTCTGGAGACGCTGGCACATCACCGTCGGGGCGTGGCTGCGAAAATACATCTACATCCCGCTTGGTGGCAATCGCGGTTTTGTCGAATGGCACTACATCGCCGTCTTCGGCTATTGCGGCATCTGGCACGGAGCGAGTTGGTCATTTCTCGCGTGGGGTCTTTCGCAAGGCATCGCGCTCGCGGTGCAGCGCTGGTGGGATCTGCTGCGCATCCGGCTCGGCTGGGGTACGGAATGGAAACACCCGCTCTGGGTTGCCTTCTGCTGGTTGCTGACGATGCACTACCAACTCGCAACGATTCTGATGTTCACCGATTTTGACCTGCTCGGCACCCGCTTCTTCCCGGAATTGCTCTCTCGCTTCTGACGCTAGAAATTCGCGCCGGCGCTCAGGGCCACGTACCGTACTACTACAAAGGCTCATCGATCGGTGCGCGCCGCGTGATCCGCAGCGCGCGGTTGCCGCGATACTTGCCGATGCGACCGGCGAATTTGTTGCGGCCTTCGATCTGCAAGATCAGATCTTGTTTTTCTTCCTTGTCGACGCGGATGAGATCGCCGACCTGCAGATTGCGCAGGTCGCGTAATCGCAGGTGCGCCGTCCCGAGATAGGAAGTCAGATTCACGGTGGTGCGCGTCAGATTCCGGAAAATGCGGCGCGTCTGCATGTCGGATGCCGCACGCGACTTGAAACCAAACCAGCTTTGCGTGGTCAGTTTTCCGAGCACGGCCTCGATGGTATTAAACGGAATGCACATGCTCATGGTGCCGGCCGCTGAGCCCATCTTGATTTCAAAGGTGATCGTCACCACCACTTCGCTGGGGGCGACAATGTGCACCAGTTGAGGACTCGATTCGCGCTCGACCACCTCGAATGTCGCGGGGACGAGGTTGTACCAAACTTCTGACAGATTCTTCAGCGCGTGATCGACGATCCGGCTGATAATCCGCCATTCGATCGAAGTCAGCGCGCGTTGCGGGATATAGAGGTCCGCCTTGTTGCCTCCGAGCAGCCGATCGACCACCGGATAGACAATCAGCGGGCTGATTTCCAGGCACATCTGCCCTTCAAGCGGCGGTGCCTGCATGATGACAAAACACGTCGGATTCGGCAGCGAGTGGATGAAATCGCTATATGTGAGCTGTTCGACACCGACCACGCGGACATCAATGATCGTCCGCAGCAAGCCGGAGAGCGTGGCACCAAAGTTTCGCGCGAAGCCGTCATGAATCGTGCCCAGTGCACGCGTGTGTTCCTTGCTGACCCGCTCCGGACGTTTGAAGTCGTACCCCGAGTAGTCCTTGCGTGCCGCACGCTCTCGCGAGTGCATTTTCGGGGCTTCCGGCGGACGGTCAGCGTCCCCGTCCGCGCTGTCGGCGTCCGCCGGCACCGCGGAAAGGAGCGCTTCAATGTCCTGTTGATCGAGTGCTTCAGACAAGTTCGCGCTCAATTCGTTGAATAATCGCTTTGTACCGGTGCTGCGCCACACATGCGCCGCACAATCGGAACGCTCTCTTACAATCGGAGGATCGGCAGGTATTGCTTTATCCTCCACGACAACGAAGCGCGGATCGTTGTATTCGGGTGAATATTGCGCGATCTCCGCCGTGATATCGCGTGGGAGGCGTGCCGTCGCGTCGGATTCTCAGGCGAGCGCGGGCCGATTCTTGCCCGGCGCGTTTGACGCTGTCGGTCGATCCGTGCTACAGTAACCGTTCTTTTGACTGGGCGTGGGTGACTGCGGGTCACCCTGAATCCAACCACTCATGTTCTTTTGTGTCGCGCAATGGCCTTTCGGTCGGCAGGGCGCGGCGGGCCAGTTGGCCAATGGAGGTGACCGTTGTCTGAATCGATCGTACAGGAACTCATCAACGCCGGCATACATTTTGGGCACCGCGCGAGCCGCTGGAACCCCAAGATGGCCCCTTTCATTTACGGCAAGCGAAATTCGATTCACATTATCGATATCCGCGAAACCTTGAAAGGATTGCTCCGCGCCAAGAAATTCCTCGGCCAAACTGTCAGCCGGGGCGGCGATGTCCTCTTTGTCGGTACCAAACGTCAGGCGCGCCAGTCCATTCGCGAACACGCCGACCGTACCAACATGCACTATGTCGTCGAGCGTTGGCTCGGTGGCACCCTGACGAATTTTCGCACGATCCGTTCGCGCCTCGAACGACTCGACGAGCTGGAATCGCTGGTCGAAAGCCCCCGGTGGCAGAGCGATTTTTCCAAGAAAATGCAGTCCGTACTCTCGCGCGAACTCCGCAAGATTCAGCGCAACCTCGGCGGCATTCGGAAAATGAGCCGGCTCCCCGCGGCGATGGTGATCGTGGACTCCAAAAAAGAACATAACGCGGTGCGCGAAGCGCAATCGCTCGGCATTCCGACGATCTGCCTGCTCGACACCGACGGCGATCCGGCGGATGCGAATATTCCGATCCCCGGCAACGATGACTCCATGCGCTCGATCGACCTGGTCATGCGACATCTCGCAGATGCCTGTGCGGAAGGGATGAAAGGACGTCCTCTTCGCAGCGAAGCGGAACAGGAGATGGGGCCGGTCGATGGTGGCCCGTCCCGACGCCGCCAGCGCGGCGACGGCCCGCGTCCGCAGCAGGCGGGCAAGGCGCAAGCGGATGCAGGTGATGCCGCCGCATCGTCTGAAAGTGCAGACCAGGCCGCGAATGCACCGTCCGCAACCGAATCGGTCTCCTCGAATGCCGAGGCGACGACCACCGGTAACTGATCGGGCGGATCGGCAACTGATTGATGACTGGTTTCCCGCTTCGTCGCATTGGAATCGGACGGCGGGAAACGTTTAATTTCTGAATTGGGAGATTCCTTCTCATGGAAATCACTGCGTCGATGGTCAAAGATCTGCGTGAGCAGACCGGCCTTCCGATGATGGAATGCAAAAAGGCCCTCACCGAAGCGGCCGGCGATGTCAACAAAGCGATCGACTGGCTCAAAGAGCGAGGCATGAAAAAGCTCGCCGCGCGGGCTGACAACGTGACGCCGAACGGCAAGATCTTTCTCGCGCAGTCCGGCGACGGCAAGCGCGTCGCGATGGTCGCGATCGGCTGTGAAACGGAACCCGTCACGGCAACCGACGATTTTCTCAAGCTCGGCAATAATGCTGCGCAGGCCGCGCTCCAGCTCGACAATCCGACACCGGAAGCGATCAAAAATGCGCCGATGAGCGAAGGCACCGGGACGGTAGGCGAGTTTCTCGACAGCGTGCTGAATCGCATCCGCGAAAAAATCGTCATCGTCGACGCCGCCACCGAAGCGGGTGATCTGGGCAAGTATGTCCATCACAACGGCATGGTCGGCGTGCTGGTGAAATTCAGCGGGCCCGTCTCCGAGTCGGCTGCTGCGGACACCTGCATGCACATCGCGGCAATGAATCCGCGGTTGTTGAAGCGGGAGGACGTGCCTTCTGCCGAAGTCGAGGAACAGCGCCAGGCGTTCGTCAAGGAAGTTGCGGGCAAGCCGGAGAACATCATCAACCAGATTGTCGATGGGAAGATGGGGCGCTGGTACTCGGAATTTGTTCTGCTGGAGCAGCCGTTCGTCAAAGACGATAAGAAGAGCGTTCAGCAAATGCTCAATGATGATTCGAAGGGTCTGACGATCTCTTCGTTCCGACGATTCAAAATCGGTGCCTGAGCCGCGATTACAGCGGCCCGGCCATCAAGTTGGGTATTCCTGAAAAAGCAGGGCCGGCGACGACAAGCCGGCCTTTTTTGTGAAGTTTTTGCGCGAAATGCGGCGAATATCCCGAAAAATATGAATTTCTCGGGTTTCGCGCGCCGTTCGGACGATATCACCAAACGTTCTTGCCAAGGATGGCAATCGACCTGGCTGCGCGGCGCGTGTGCAGCGGCGTGTATCGTCTGAACCGCACGGATGCGATCGACGACGCATGTTGATCGCGCCGCCGCCAGGGTTACCTATGACTCGATTCGAATCGTTGTCGCGGAGCGACGCGCGAATCGTGAACGAATACGGCACCCGCCGCGCAGCACTGGACGCCTGCCAAGGAAATTCGGGCACCCGCGCGACGAGGGCGCTATGCAGCCAAACCTGATCACCACGCAACGCGACCTCAACCAGCTCTGCGCATCCTGGCGCGAAGCCGGCTGGTTTTCTTTCGACACCGAATTCATCCGCGATGACACCTTCGAAGCGCATTTGTGCCTGATTCAGGTCAACGGCATTGAAGACGACGTTATTCTTATTGACCCGACGGCACCGCGGCTGAATCTGGCACCTTTCTGGGAAATCGTCACCGATCCCGAAGTGATCACAATCGTGCACGCCGGGAAGGAAGATTTTGAAGTCTGTCTTCGCGCCTGCGGGCAACCGCCGCGAAACGTCTTCGATATCCAGATTGCCGCCGGATTTACCGGATACGGCTATCCGATGAGCCTGTCGCGCATCGTCGAACTCGTGATGCGCCGGAAACTGCGGAAAGGGCAGACGTTGACCGACTGGGCGCGTCGGCCCCTGACCGACGAACAGATTCGCTACGCGATTGAAGACGTGGCCCATTTGCCCGAAATCTACCGCCGACTCTCCCGCAAGCTGAACGAGCTTGGCCGCACCGCCTGGGCCCGCGAAGAGTTTGCCCGCTACGAAAGCCCTGAATTCTACATTCCGCCGGCCGGGGACCGCGTGCAGAAACTGAAAGGCAGTAAAAATCTCGACGCGCTTGGATTGCTCGTGCTGGAGCGGCTGATCGAATGGCGCGATCAGTGGGCCAAGGAAAAGAACCGACCCGTTCGCGCACTAATTCGCGATGACGTTCTGGTCGAAGTTGCCAGACGCCGACCCAAGCAGGCGCAGGAACTCGCCGTACTCCGTGGCTTCCCGCAATCCAAGAATGCGCGCGTCGTCAATCAGGTCATCAGCATTCTCGATGATGCGCGCAACGTGCCCCGCTCTCAATTGCCCAAGCCGGTAAAAGTCCGCGAGCAGACGCCAATGCTGAAATCAACGATCGATCTGTTGTCGGCGGTTTCCCGCGCATTGTCGTTCGAAAACAACATCAGCCACGAACTCGTCGGCACCGCGCAGCGATTGCGGGAGCTGGTGGACTTCGACCTCGGCTATGTTCAGGAAACGCCGCCGCTGTTGCAGGGTTGGCGCAAGCAGTTCATCGGCCAGCGATTGCTCGACTTGCTGAAAGGGCGCTGCGAAATTCACTTCTCCGGATGGCCGGATTCCCCGCGCCTGGACGTGCTCGAAGTTGCCAGCGGCGAACCGGTCCCGCCGCGCAAGCGCCGGACAAAGTCGACGAAAAAAGCCAAGCCGAAGCCTGAAGCGACCACCTGAATGGCAGCAGGCTCTCGTTCGAGCGTTACGGCTCGAATTGCATCACCGTTGTGCCGTCGCCGCGCGGCAGATAGCGAATCTCCTTCGTGATGCCGGCACGGCGGACGCGAATGACGACTTCCTTGTCCGCGTCGCCTTGCAGCAACCAGCCGATGGCATCGTCGCCTTCACGCAGCCCGGCCCGTGCCGCCCGCGAATTCGGCCTC
>JBFWWY010000195.1:0-6699 GCA_050245935.1 Phycisphaerae bacterium
TTGCGCGGCGCTAGGGGGAATGGGGATCGGCTGTACAAACCACGGCATGATCGCGGATTATGAGAAGCGCATCCTCGGGCTCGAAGAGGATCTCCGAAAGTGCAATTCGCAGCGGATGGCCATGCAGGAACACTATCAGCGTGCGCAAGACCGAATTGAAGCCGGTGCGGGCGCACGGCAGTCGCCGGACAAATTTTTCGCACCCGTCGATCTCGTGATCGATTCTTTGACCGGCGGGACTGACTTCGACAACCAGCCCGGTGATGACGGCGTATCCGTTTATTTGCGCCCCGTCGATCGCGACGGCGATGCGCTGAAGGTGGCGGGGGATGTGCGGATCGAACTCCTCGATCTCGCCAACTCGCCCGGTGGGCGCATCGTCGGCCGTTATGAGATCAGTGCGGAAGAACTGAGCGGGATGTGGGTCGGAAAATTGCTGACCAACCAGTTCATCATCAAATGCAAGTGGCAGGGGGCACCCCCGCAGCATTCCGAACTCACTGTCCGCGTCTCCTTTTACGATTATCTTTCGCGGCAGGTTTTCAGCGCACAGCGCACCTGTCACGTCGATGTGCCGCCGCGGTAACGCACCCTCATGCGACTCCGGCAGACGTATCCAGGCCGAACGGATCTGGTGCGCACATTCTCCAATTGTTGTCAGACCGGTATACAATTTCTGAATGTCAGAATCACTTTCTGATTTGACGTTGGCGTTGCGTGAGTTGGCGGATGGTGAGGATCGGGATCCGCAATGGCCGGCACGCGGCATCGCGGCGGCGGCGGAACGCGGCGCGATGCGATGGTGCATTTCCCCAGCGTATGGCGGTATCGGCGTCGATTCCGCAGCGTTGCTGGAACGATACGAAGCGCTCGGTCGCGGCAGTCTGAGCATCGCTTTGATCCTTACGCAGCGGGACGGCGCCTGTCAGCTCCTGGAAGCCGGCGAGAACGAGGAACTGAAGAACCGTTTGCTGCCGAGCTTTGCAGCCGGCGACGCAATGGTAACGGTCGGGATTTCGCAGCTTACGACCTCGACTGGATCCGGAAGCATGCCTCACATGAGCGCACGCGCCGCCTGCGACGGATATACCTTACATGGACGCATGCCGTGGGTGACCGCGGCAGGTCAATGCGATCAAATCGTCACCGGAGCGGTGCTGGAAGATGGTCGGCAGTTGCTGGCGTCTGTGCCGGTCACAGCCGAGGGCCTGTGCGTGGGGCCGCCGCTGGCATTGCTGGCGCTCGAATCCTCCATGACTGCGCGCGTGGAGTGTGACGGCGTTCTGGTCACGGAGGCCATGTTGCTGCGACCCGTGCAACATGAGGTTCTGCGACAACGTGCGCCGACCAAGTCCCTGACGGTCGCTGCGGTGGGCATCGGATTCGCCGCGAGCCTGCTGGATGAAATCCGGACGCTGCAGCCCCCGGGGGATGGCGAATTCGACGGGATGATCTCGCTGCTGGATGAGACGTACAGCGGCCTGCGCACACGCGTGATGGATTGTGCCGCGAAACTCGACGATGCGACGTTCGAGGTTCCGAAGTCGGAGATTCGCGCTGCGGTCAACGATCTGATCAATCGGGCAGCAGTGGTGTGCATGACGCTCGCGAAAGGAACCGGCTACCTTTCTTCGCATCGTGCTCAGAAACTCCTACGCGAAGCGATGTTTTTCAATGTCTGGTCTGCGCCAACGGATGTGCGGAAGCTGACCCTGACGCGCCTTCTGGCGCATCCGTAGCGCAGCCGATCCCGCTGTTGCCTACAATGACGACGCTTGTCGGGTCGCAACGGTCGTTTCGTCGATGTTCAGGAGGAAGAATGCCGTTCGGCAATTTCAGCTTGGAAGAACTTGCACGCTATCTGGGGCAGGATGCGCGCGAACTGAAGCGCTGGGCCGAGCGCGGGCAGATGCCCGGCATGATGGTCGGCGGCAAATGGCGATTCAATCGCGCAGAAATGCTGGATTGGGCGCAGTCGCAGATGCACAAGCTGGACGAACGCGTTGTGCACGACCTCGAACGAGCCATGATTGCAAATTCCAAAGAACTGCTGATCAGCAGCCTGTTGCCGACAAAAGGCGTGAATATGCTGTTGCCTGCCCGATCGGCAGGTTCGGTATTGCGAGAGCTGACGAATCTCGCTCATGCGACGGAGCTGTTGTACGACGCCGACACGCTATTGCGCGCCCTGCAGGACCGCGAGGCGCTTTGTTCGACGGCATTGCCGAAGGGCGTGGCATTGCCGCACCCGCGAAGGCCATTGCCGTATGCGATTGCCGAGCCGTTTATCTGCCTTGCGCATGTCCCCGCGGGGGTGCCATTTTCTGCGCCGGATGGCAAACTGACGGATTTGTTTGTCTTGATCTGCTGTCAGGATGAGCAGGAGCATCTTCAGGTTTTGGCGCGGCTGGCGGTGATGTTGTCCGATTCGCAGTTTGTGGAGAATTTGCGGGGGATTGTCGATCGTGACGCGGCGATTACGTTGCTTACGGAGACAGAAAATCGTCTTCGCGCAAATCGGAAATGATTGGGGGCGTGCGGCAAACGAAAAATCCTCTCAGCATAAGTGAAACGCTGAGAGGACGTTTGAAAGGGTGCTCGTCGCGACAGGAAACTGTGCGACTGTTCCGAGCGGCGATGTGCGTTATCCGGTGATCATATCGATAAATAAAGTGATGAGATCAAACACGCGCGCCGGGACATCGAAAATCGATGAAAGCATAGGAACGCCTCCACTTTCGGACGCTGCTGCGTCCTGTAAGCCGCACGCCGCACATGCAAACGCCCACGAAACGTTTTGTGCGGTGTAGCGGGGTCGTATAATTGAGTCACTCCAGCGCACGAACAGCGCATGACCGATAGATTGGTATGACTCACGACCTATAAAGAAACCTCGCTCGAATTGGAAGTTTAGGTAGGTCCGAGAAGATTGCAAGCGTTTTCCGGACGTAGGAGCGCAAAATTTGCAAAGTCCTATAATCATGGTATCAGCAAAGGCGGCAAGACCAGCATGACGGACGTCACGCGGGACTTCGGCTCCTGCATGTTCTGCAATTCGGCGGCAGCGCCGCGCGCCCTCAGCCCGGTACTGCTCGAATGCAGCGATTGCGGATCCGTGGTCATTTCGCAGGAGTTCAGCCGGACGCCGCGTCCGACGCTTCTCTCGGACGCCATCCGAGAGATCGCGCCCCAGGCAATTCTCAGCGGAAAATATCAGTTACTGGGCAAACTGGGGGAAGGCGGACAGGGCGAAACCTATCTGGCGCGGCACCTTTTCCTCAATTACTCCTGCACGATCAAGATTTCGCACGAAGGTGCCGGCGGCGTGCGGTCGGGGAACTCTCCCGCGACCCAGGAAGCACGTCTGGGTCTGATGGTGCATCATCCCAACGTCGTGCAGGTATTTGACTGTGACGAAGTCAACGGCCGGACCTACATCGTTCTTGAGTACGTGGACGGGATGAGTGTTTTTGACCTGTGCAACGTCAAACCGAGGCTCCCCTGGGTGCAGGTGACTCATTACCTCGACATGGCGTTGGCCGGAATCGGCGCGATTCACGATGCCGGCATCATTCATCGTGATCTTCGGCCTCACAATCTGCTCGTCGATTCCCGGCAGACCCTTCGCATCGCAGACCTGGGTGTTGCGCTGCTTGTGCCGCACGCGGGGCGTGCGGCGTTGGGAAATCACGTTGCGAATGGAACGGTCAATTACGTGGCGCCGGAATTCATGCAGGTCAATGCCGCGTTTCAGGCTACTTCAGACCTGTACTCCCTCGGCATCAGCGCTTATGAAATGCTGGTGGGGGCGACGCCGTTCTCCAGCGGTGGAATTTTCAGTCGACTGCTGCAGGAAGACAATGCCGCGCTCGTGTGGCCGGACGACATCCGCAGCGAGACGCCGGAATGGCTGCGGAATCTCATCGCTCGGATGGTGTCTCCAGAACCGGATGCGCGGCCGCAATCGGCCGGCGAAGTCCGGATGGAAATCGCGGCGCGACTGGAGCGATCGGTTTCGGCACTGCGCGCGTCCAGGTCGTCCAAGCCGCCGAGGGGAATCGGAATTCTACCCTTCGGGACTGTGGGTGCCGACGACGCGAATGAATGGATGGCCCAAAGTGTCACGGACGCGATATTTCAGGAATTGCAGCAGATCCCAGCGGGCTTCATTGTCGGGCCGCAGGAATTGGCGGCGCGACTTTCCGCGTCAACCGGGATTAACGGCGCGCAAGGTGCGGTGGAATTACGCAATGCTGCGCGGGCGCTGGGTGTTGGCCGGCTCGTCAGCGGTGAGGTCAAGACTGCGTCTTCAGCGATTTCCGTCAACGTGGTCGTCAGAAACTTTGACAACGATTCCGAGGCGTCGCACGTTGTGATGGGCGAAGCGGGGAAGCTGGGAATCCTGCAGCAACAAATCGTCCAGTGGATCTTGACCCATCTGGCGGTGGGAGCGGGCGACCGCTCTCTTGAACAGACAACGCGCTCGGCGACGCAACAGCAGCAGTTCGCCGAGGCGAGGCGTCGATTTGACGCGGGGGAGTACGCGGCGGCGGCTGAGATTGCCGGGGAACTGGTCGACACGGAGTTTCCAGAGCCCGAAGCACTGGGCTTGCTGGGTGTGATTCGGGCCCGGCAGGGCGAATATCGCGAAGCGGAAGCCTGTTATGCCAGACAGGTCGAACGCGCCGCGGCGCTTCAGGAGCCGCATTGGATTCTCGAAGCGCGTGCGAATCTGGGTGTTTTGCATTATCTCCGGGGGGAATTCGAGCAAGCACGGATGAATTATGAGCAGGCTGTCGTACAAGCGGAAAAGCTCGAACGCACCGCCGAGCTGGCGCAGATTCTCAACAATCTCGGATTTGTGTATGTGAAGATCGGTTTGCTGAAACAGGCCGAGGAGTCGTTTCGCAAGTCGATCGACCTTCATCTGAACAATGGTGCGCTGCTGGCTTTGATCGGCCCCTATAACGGATTGGGTAATGCGCTCGTGGAGCGGGATGCACTGGACGCCGCGGAGCAGTATTTTCGGAAGGCGCTCGCGATCGCGCAGGAGATGAGAGACCAACCGAATCTGGGCATGACCTATGTTCATCTCGGCTCTTTGCACCGACAACAGGGTCTTCGCAATCTTGCCCAGCAGGACTATGCCCTCGCGATGAGCGCATTGGAAGGGACCGCTTTCTGGAGCGGCTTCGCGAAGCTTTACGATGCGATGGCAGAACTGAATCTGGAATTGAAACAGCCTCAGGAAGCCATCCGCTGTGTCGACCGGCGAATTGAACTCGCACGACAGCAGCGCAATCGTCGTGCGGAAGCGGACGCATGGCTGCAACGATCCCGGGCGCAGCATCTCGCCGGGGATGAAGCCGGCGTGGAGGAGAGCATGCGGCGTGCGGAAGCATTGGGCGAGCAAAGCGGCTAAACTGGTGGCGGGGGTTGCAGTGCCGGACCACGAACGGTGCCGGTCCACGGATGGAGTTTATGGCATTCTGGTATTTGCTTGGTGCGGTGCTGCTCTCGTCCATCGTGACGATAGGAATGTACTTGCGACTTCGGCGCGCGCGGCAATCGTTCGCAGCGCGGGAAACGTCGCTGACTGCCGACATCACTCGCCTCAAACGCGTCGCGACACGAAACGAGACGATTCTCGAACACGCGATGGATGGATTCTTCGTGCTCGACGATCAGGGGAGGTTCGTGGATGTGAATCCGGCATTCTGTCGGATGCTGGGCTACGACCGTTCCACGCTGCTGTCGATGAAGATCACCGACGTGGAGAATTCGGGAGGATTGCTGCGCAGCACCGGATTGCGGACCGGCCTGCACAGTTTTCCCAGCACGCACCGGCATCGCGACGGGCATCTCGTGCAACTGGAAAGCAGCGTCGTGGTGCTTCGCGATCACGAACGCAAGGTGCTGGTCGGATTCGCGCGTGACGTCACCAGCCGCATTCATGCGGAGATGGCGTTACGCAAGAGCGAAGAGCAATATCGTAATGTTGTTGAAACGTCGCGCGATCTGATCTGGGTCGTCGACCGCGCGGGGCACTGGCAGTTCCTGAATGCGGCCGCGAATGACATTTACGGGGTCGAGCCTGAGCTGATGATCGGCCGACCGTTTCTGGAGTCTGTTGCCCCCGAAGATGTCAACGAAATGCGGCGGAAATGGATCGAAATCAAGAATGCGCCGCGGTTGCACTGGCGCTTTGATTCCCGTCACGTCCGAAAAGATGGCACAGTGGTCGCGTTGACATTCCACGCGATTGCGGCGCGCGACGCCAACGGCAGTCTCAAGGAACTGGTGGGTACGGCGCGGGATGTCACGAAACAGCGGCTGTTCGAGGCAGAACTGCGCGAAGCTAACGAGCGATTTGAAGCGATTAAAGAGGGGATTCCGCTGGCGTATGTGATCTGGACGCTGGACGGCAAGATTCGCGACTGGAATCGCGCAGCAGCGGACATCTTCGGCTATCCGCAGAATGAAGCACTGGAGCAGTCCGTTTCGGAGATCATTCTCGACAAATCGGATGCGGAGGCATTCGAGAAGATCACGACCGAACTGGAACGCGGCGCGCGTCATGTCACTTCCATGATCAGCAATCGCCGCAAGGACGGGGCGGTGATCACCTGCGAGTGGTTTAACACGGTTCTGCGCGATGCGGACGAGCGGCCTACGTTTATCGCATCCATCATCCGGGAC
>JBFWWY010000196.1:0-6691 GCA_050245935.1 Phycisphaerae bacterium
AATTTTGGGCTGGTCGGGGTCAATTTCGAGTGATCGATGCCACGCCTCGATTGCTTCTCGATGCAATGCAACCTCATTCGGCGTCTCAAGATACATCGACATGCGAACGACGCCGTAGCCGGCGTACGCAGCGGCATTCCGCTTGTCCAGGCTCAGCGCTTTCGCATAGGCCTTGCCCGCATCCATCAGCTTTCCTTCGCGCCAGTAGCAATAACCCAAGCGCTCGAAAGCTACGGAGACATTCGGATCCACCCGAATCGCCGCCTGCAATGCCTTGCGACCGGCGATGAATCGCTCCTGGTTGATATAGACCGTTGCAAGGTTGACCAGAACGAGCGGCTGATTCACATTGCATTCGAGCGAACGCTTATAGGCATAGATCGCCTGATAGGCGTCACCGTCCGCGTCATACGAGGCACCCAGATTGCTCCAGGCATACGCATTTCGCGGGTCAATTTTGAGCGCCGCCTGATAGGACTCAATCGCCCCCGCGTTATTTCCAAGCTGCTGATAGCATCCGGCAAGTCGAAAATGCGCGAAAAAATCCTCCGGATTGATCTCAATGGCAACGAGATAGGCGCGAATAGCCTGCTTGAGTCGATCCAGCAGCCGGTACACTTCTCCGAGTTCGAAGACCGGCTTGAAATCTGTCGGTGCCAGCCGCACCGCTTCCAACAGAGAGACCTCGGCATTGGGCAGGTCTCCCACTTCCTTATAGGCAACACCCAGTCGGGTATGGGCTTCGGCGAACGTGGGATCAAGCTGAACGGCACGCTGATATTCTTTTAAGGCCGCGTCAAAGTCGGCGGCCGCAAGGGCAGCATTCCCGCGCTGGATATGATTTTCCGATAGACCGCGGGTCGCAACACACCCGGCGAGCGGCGCAAACAACAGCGCGCCCCCTAAGAGGGTGCAAATTTTCATCTGCCTGCGCAGGGTTGGCACCGAATCGTGCTCCGCCACGAATGCTCCAAGACGTTTTCAAGCGAATTGAACGCCAATATCCAATCGTTTGGTCCTGTGGTTTTACCATTGCGTACGGCCTGTCGTCAAACGCTGTTCGCGCTGACACCGGCAAAAGTCGCAGGAAAACCGCTTGAAGAATCAGCCGCCGACGGTGGGTTCGATGATGGCGGTCATGGAGCCTTTGCAGCGCGTAATGCGGAAGTCGGGGCCGAAAGCGTGGATTTGGTCCCGCTTGAGTTCGGCTTGCTCCAACATGCATGTTTCGACGATGACACGGCCGTCTCGATCCACCAGACACGCCGATTCGTACGCCTGCTCAACCTTGAAGCGGAAAAGTTTGCAGAGCATTTCGATGACGTAGTCGTAGGTATGCTCATCGTCGTCAATCAGGACGACGTTGTACATGGGGATTTCGCGCGGGGCGACCACATCCGTTGTCGAAACATCTGTTTCAATATCCGTACTGAAAATCAATCCGTTGCTCCCGATGATTGTAGCACTCAGTTATATAGCGATCGGCACCTGTTTTGCCACCTAAAATTCGTCAATCCACAGCGTCCCAGTTCGCTGCATTGAGACAAATGCGCGCGATGTGGTACGACCTGGTGCTATTCGATCACGCTGGACGCGAAATCAACTTCGTCCACTTGCACAGGAAATCGTAAATGTCCGAGAATGCCCGTTCCCCCTTTTCGCCGATTCCGGAAATATTGGACGATCTGCGCGCCGGAAAATTGATCGTGCTGTGCGATGACGAAGATCGTGAAAACGAAGGCGATCTCGTGTGCGCCGCCGAACTGATTACGCCGCAAACCGTGAACTTCATGTTGCGATTCGGACGCGGGACGCTCTGTGTTCCCTTGACCGCTTCTCGCTGTGCCAAACTGCAATTTGGCCCGCAAGTTGCCGAGAACACGGCAACGCTCGGCACGGCGTTCACCATCACCGTCGATGGCGCGCCGCATCTGGGAGTCGGCACCGGGGTCTCGGCCAAGGATCGTGCCACGTCGATTCGGCAAATGGTTGCCGAGGAGGCGCTGCCCGAAGACTTCGTGCGACCCGGACATGTGAATCCGCTCATTGCCCGGGACGGCGGAGTGCTCGTTCGCGCCGGTCAGACCGAGGGATCGGTCGATTTGTGCCGGCTTGCCGGCTTGATGCCCGCAGCCGCGATCATCGAAATCCTCAATGAAGACGGCTCCATGGCCCGCGTTCCGGAACTGACGGAATTCTGTCGCGCACATCAGTTGAAGATGTGCACCGTCGCGGCACTGATCGAGTATCGCCTCCAGCGCGAGCAACTCGTACATCGTGTCGAATCGGTCACGATTCAGAACGAGTTCGGCCCATGGCAGCTGGTTGCCTTCGAGTCCGCGACGCGCGACGGCACCCACGTCGCACTCTGCAAAGGTGACATTGGAGCGCTGGATGCAAACGGCAATGTGGTCGAAACCCCCGCGCCGACGCTTGTGCGCGTGCATTCCGAATGTCTCACCGGCGATGTCTTCGGCTCCATGCGCTGTGAGTGCGGCGAGCAACTACGCGGAGCAATGCAGCAGATTGCCGAAGCCGGCCAAGGCGTGATCGTTTATCTGCGCCAGGAAGGACGCGGTATCGGTCTGGTCAACAAGCTTCGCGCCTATCGTTTGCAGGACGAAGGCCTGGACACGGTCGAAGCCAATCACGCACTGGGCCTGCCCACCGACAGGCGCGATTATGGGGTCGGCGCACAGATTCTTCGTTCGCTCGGCGTTTCAAAACTGCGCATTCTGACGAACAACCCGAAGAAAGTCAGCCGATTGGAAGTCTACGGCCTGACCGTGGTCGACCAGTTGCCGCTCGAGTTTCCACCAAACGATCACAATCGCCGCTATCTGGAAGCAAAAAGAACAAAGCTTGGTCATACGTTGCGCGAGTTCTAATCGCACCTTTGCAGCGTGATGCAAAACCTACCTGCCGAAGCAGCACGTTGCTGGACGCGCGAAGCAAGGAGCCTGCCATGCGGTTCACGAAGACGTTTCGACGACCGGTTCCCGCCTTGATGGATCGCGTACCGTACCTCTTGGCGCTCACATTCATTACGGCGAGCACCAACCTGCGGATTTCGGCCGGCGAACCATTTTACGAATTGCTAGGCGGGAATGTGAATCTTCAAAGCTACTGGTCCACCGATGCGCAGGCGGGGCCAGTTGATTGCTTCACGTTTCTCGCCCCCAGTTGTGAAGAAGCAGGTTTGCCCATGACGCCGGAAGAGCTTGTCACGGTGCACGAGGGATACAAAGGTACCGATTCCTTTGTCTCGTGCGCCTGCGGTGTATCATTGGGTGACGTCTGTGCAAATGCCGTCGCAGAAGGCGGCTACGGGTTCCTGATCGCGGCGGAACCGGATGAGTTCGCAATTCGGCAGATCCGATTGGAAAGTTACGTTGAAAGTTTCGCCTCCGGTTGCGATGGCGCATGCTACGCCGCCTGTGCATACTTCAAACAGTGCTTCGGCATTTCGCTTGTGCTGCGTCTGCAGCGACCTTCCATGGTGATTCTGCGAACGGCATTTCCAGCAATCGTCTCCGCCACGAGTGCTGACTGGAACGGGATC
This sequence comes from Phycisphaerae bacterium, assembly GCA_050245935.1. Lineage (GTDB taxonomy): Bacteria > Planctomycetota > Phycisphaerae > UBA1845 > Fen-1342 > JALHOX01. Next base: position 3,563 of record JBFWWY010000196.1, read on the forward strand.
GTGCACCCCGATGGACCCACCGAAGCGCGCGGTGTCGTCCTCCGGAACAATACGCTAACGCTGGAAACGCGGCACGCCTTGGAAAACGCCGAAGGTGCGGTGGACCACTGCTCGTTTGATCCAATTGAGAGCCGCTTTACCGACGTCGTGTTGCACGGCTTGATCACGCTTCGGTTTCAGCCGCTTGAGAACGGCGATCTCGATTGCGACGGGGCAGTAATCGTCAACGATGTGTTGCCCTTCGTCACGGCGCTCGTGAACCCGACACAGTACGATGCAACTTTTGCGGGCTGCGACCGGCACCTCGCCGATTTCACGCGCGACGGCGCTGTGACGGTTTCGGACGTCAGCGGTTTCGTGTCCCGTCTGCTCGGAAATTGAGCGCGGAAAGTCAGCAGGGGTTGATTCGCGGGCATGTGAGGGTCTTCAGCATGCAGGGTGGCACAAGTGACAGTCATACTCGGGATCGAAACTTCATGTGATGAAACGGCGGCTGCAGTCGTGGAAGATGGTCGACGCGTTCGCGCGAACGTCATCGCCACACAGGAGGAATTACACGCGAAGTACGCAGGCGTGGTGCCGGAAATCGCTTCCCGTGCTCACGTGGAGCGCATCGACGGCGTGGTTCGCACAGCGCTCGAAAAGGCAGACGTTGCCTGGCAGGAAATCGACGCCATTGCGATCGCCGACGGTCCCGGACTCGTCGGCTCGCTGCTGATCGGCATGACCGCGGCGAAAACCCTCGCGTGGTCGCTCGAGATTCCGCTGATTGCGGTCGATCATATCGCGGCACACGCGACGAGCGCCGCATTGGCGTGCGACGAGGCGCCGTGGCCCGCGGTTGCGCTGGTCGTCAGCGGCGGGCACACGTCGCTCTACCACGTCGCTGATTTCGACGACATCAAACTCATCGGCCAGACTGTCGATGACGCCGCCGGCGAAGCGTATGACAAAGTCGCGGCGATTCTCGAACTCGGATTTCCCGGCGGCCCGGCGGTCGATCAGCTCGCGCGCCGCGGCAACCCGAAGGCGTATCGCTTTCCACGGACATGGATCAACGAAGACCACGCGAATTTCTCGTTCAGCGGGCTCAAAACCGCCGTGCTGTATCAGGTGCACGGCGTCGGGAACAAATACGGAGATCTGTCGCGTTTGTCTGACGACGAACTTGCAGACGTCGCTGCGAGTTTTCAGGCGGCAATCGTCGAAACACTTGCGACAAAAACGATCCGCGCAGCTCGCAAACTCGGGGTCAAAAATATTGTTGTCGGCGGCGGCGTGGCCGCGAATTCAGGCTTACGGCAAGTTCTGACGCGCGGCTGCGAGGAAGCCGCGCTGAAGCTTACCCTCACGCCGATGGAATACTGCACCGACAACGCGGCGATGATTGCCGCCTTGGGGTACCATCACTTTTCAGCCGGCGAATTCGCACCTGCGGATATCGAGCCGCGTTCGGGATTGGTGCGGCCTGCGAAGAAATAAAGGCGACGGACGGAGCGAGCGATGGCGGACAGGCCTGTTGATTCAATGCGACGAGAATACGGGGCGACGGCGCTGGACGAGTCGTCCGCGCATCCGAATCCGATCGAGCAGTTTCGCACTTGGTTTGAATCGGCGCGGTCAATCGATCCCCACGAGGCCAACGCGATGACGCTCGCAACGGTCGATGGAGACGGCCGCCCCGCCGCGCGCATTGTGCTGCTGAAAGATTTCAACGAAAGTGGATTCGTGTTTTACACCAACCGCGCGAGCGCCAAAGGCCGCGCGCTGGCGGAAAATCCAGAATGTGCCTTGGTGTTCTGGTGGCCGTCGCTGGAGCGACAGGTGCGCGTGGAGGGAACGGTCTCGCTTGTCGATGACGCGACCGCGAACGAATACTTCGCCTCGCGCCCGCGGCAGAGTCAACTTGGCGCCGCGGCCTCTGAACAGAGTTCTGTCATTTCCGATCGCGCGACGCTCGAGTCGCGATTCGCCGAGCTCAATGCGCGATTTGCCAATCAACCGATCCCGCGCCCGCCGACCTGGGGCGGCTACTGCGTGAAACCGCGTGCCGTCGAATTCTGGCAGGGCCGCGAAAGCCGCATGCATGACCGATTGCTTTATACACGGTCGGCAACGGGGGGCTGGGTGATCCGTCGGCTGTCGCCATAGGGGATCAGAGGTACAAATCACCGGCCACTTTGGCAAAGCGCGTAACAGGAAGAGTATTGCGAGACCAAAGGTGTCGCTGGTGCTGGATCGGGGTAATTAGTTGTTTCCCAGCTCTTCCCACGATTCCCTCACGCGATGCAAACCGTGGACGCAGCATTCGAATTGTTCGCTAAGGTGCGCGAGCAACTCACCCGGCGGTTTTGTGCTGCCCAGCGTCAATTCGCTTGCAATGCTATACGACTGCTTACCGCGCAACATGTACTCGCGAAGCCGGTCCGCTCCGTGCCGGCGTCGCGGGCGGAGCGTTTCGGGATAAACGCCGGTCCAGAACAGCGCGAAGTCGCCGACGTAGCGATTGATGAGGCGCGTGCGTTCGGTGCCGTCGCATTTTTCGGGAAGGACAACGCCGGCCTCGATTGCTGCCAGATCGCGCAGTGCTTCGCCGTCCGCGGTCTGCAATCGATAGATTTTGTCGGTATGCACAAAATCGATCAGAAGATTCGTGAGATACGAGGTCAGCGTCGGATCGCAGATTCCGATCTCAGCCATGAAAACCTGCTCGACAAGGCCGCCGAAAAGGTCTTCCAACGAATGATTTTTGTCGATTCGATCTACCATCGCTCACAACCAGATAGAAGGCGGGAAGCCCGGTGCCAATAGAAATAGTAGCTGGCGCTGGGGTAGCGTTCCAAGAAAAATTTGAAATTGCAAACGCGATCCGCAAACGTCCGAAATGAAATCGCCCGTTCGCACGAAAACAGCTTCGCCGACTACATGCGCCGACGGCGCGGCGGCGGCATTGCACCTTCCAAACGACCGAAAATCATGCGACCCGCGGAAGTCTGCAGCACGCTCGTGATGACGAGTTCGACGCGTTCGTGCGTCTTGTCGCCGCTGTGGTCGCCGACGATCATCGTGCCGTCCTCGAGGGAGCCGTTGCCTTGGGCCGGGGCTTCGCCGGGCGGGAGGAGGTTGTCG
>JBFWWY010000197.1:0-6636 GCA_050245935.1 Phycisphaerae bacterium
ATTGCAGGCAAATCTGGACATCGCATTCCATCCGCAGTTCGGCTTTCTCACGGCATGTCCCACGAATGTCGGCACCGGGTTGCGGGTCTCGGTCATGCTGCATCTGCCGGCGCTGCGGCTGACGAATGAAATTGATCGGGTGGCCCAGGCCGCGAAGGATCTCAAGCTTGCCATTCGCGGATTGCACGGCGAAGGCACGGAAGCGCTCGGCGATTTTTTCCAGGTGTCGAATCAGATTACGCTTGGTGTGAGCGAATCGGACATCATCAACGACTTTCGTGACGAGATTATCCCGAAGATCGTGAAGTACGAGCAGGCGGCGCGTGAAGCGCTTTGTGAAAGCCGTCCGCGTGCGCTCGATGACAAGATCTGGCGGGCAATCGGATTGCTTAAGAATTCTCGGCTAATGAGCTCCAGCGAGGCGATGCAGTGTCTGTCCCATGTGCGTATGGGATTGCACGCCGGCCGGATCGATAACATCGACCTGCAGACGATCAACGAGTTATTCCTGCAGACGCAGCCGGCACACCTTCAGAAAATTCGCGGTGCAAAGCTCAATGGCGAGCAGCGCAGCATCGCGCGGGCTGATCACATTCGAGATCGCCTGAGTCGGAACTGAGCTTGCGATTTGTGCTTCGTGGGCCGACGTCGCTGAATGCATGTGGCGGAGGCTTTCGTTGTGCTCGTGAGATTTCCGATCCATACCGCGGACTTGTACCGGTGAGATGCGCATAGCATCCTGAATCCTCGTGGTACGCTCAATCGGGTGACCGCTTCCCCATGCTTGCAGGTCCGGATAACCCACCTTAGCATACCAGCCGTGGGGAGCGCGGTTTGTTCCGCGTTCGCGTTTCTTGCTTTCGTGAATGGGGATTTGGAATCATGAAGATGACAACGGGACGTGCGATCAAGCTGGCAGTATTGGGTGGAATGCTCTTTCAGGTCGGCGCTTTCTTTTCGGCCTGCAACGCCATCGCAAACGTGATTGCGACGCCGGTACAGGTTGCGGCGGCCTTGGATACGCTGGGAATCGTGGACTTCAATCCCAATCATTGATCGTTTGGACAAGTCGAAATATGGAACGGCAGCCATCTCCGCTTCGCGGAAAGCTGCCGTTTTTGTCAGATCAAACGTCTCAGAATCGTTGCTAATCGTGGGGAAGCGCCAACCGCACCGTACTGGGCGGTGCCGTAAGGTCCATACCCGCTTTCGGTGAAGCGAATGGCTGTTTCACAAGGCTTGTCGACGAATGGGACTGCGTGAACGGCAAGGAGACCGCCGCCGCCTCGCGATCGTTGAGGATATGAGCAAGTTCGATCGGGCTTCCTTCGGCCTGCCACATAAAAATTGAACAAATGACTGTAAGCAGCACCGCACCACTGGTCGCCATCGCGTAGCGGGTCGAGCGATGGCGCGTTTGCCATTCGACGGGCTTGCGGAGGTCAGCGGTCTGGAGTGCTGCGTGGGACGCACGCTGTTGCCGGTCGCGCAGGGCATCCTGCAACAGAATTCGCTCTACGACGTCCGCGTTCCAGCGCTGGGTCACTAGCCAGCGGTCATTTTCCCGACTTTCAAGAAGAACGCAGCGAACTTGTCCGCGACGGCTGGCCGCACGGATGACCTGTGCGACATCCGACCGCGCTTTGCGGGAATCCTCATAAGGCGTGGTCCGGACGGCGCGCGGGTACGCATCGCATTCAACCACGAGTCGATACGGCAGCGGGTGCATCGGGGCCTCTTTCACACTCCAATGCGCGAATTCTCCATTACGAATCCGCACAGAACGAATCGAATAGGGTAGCGAGCGTCGCGGGGTGTGCAAGGGGAGATGCAGTTGCTGCTGGCTGAAAGAATAGCGTGGATGGGCTGTTCTCGTCGGACAGGGTCACCCGCCTGGTTAGGATTTTATCGAAATCCGCTGGCCGCCACGTATACCACCGCCATGGTGACGAAAATCATCAGCGAAATGAGGGCACTTTTCATACCGGGCATGGGGTTTCGCTGAGAAGCGGTTTCGCACGCACGACCACGAGCTTTATCCGCGCGAGGACTCGTCCCCCAGCCGGCCGGGCATATCGGCGAGGATGTAAGCGAGTGTCGCGACGGCGGCCACGTGTTTGTCGAGTATCGCTTTGTCGATCTTATCAAAGGTGTCGGCATGTGAGTGGTGGTAGTCGAAGTAATGTGCGCCGTCGACGCTCAGCCCAAGACAGGCCGCGCCACCGGGGGCAAGCTGTCCGACGTCGGCACCGCTGAAGCCGGCGCGTGCCTGCGTTGCGCCAAGCGGTTTCAGCAGACGGAGAATTCCTGCGAGGTCTGTGGCGGCGCGCTGCTGGCGATCTTTGTCGGCATATTGAACGGAGAACCCCTGCGGCTCGAAGATGCCGGCATCGGATTCGATCGCCGCGACATGATTCGCGAGTTCGTCCGCGTGATCTTCGACGTACTGGCGCGCGCCGCGCAGGCCATTTTCCTCGTTGGTCCAAAGAACGACCCGGATCGTGCGGCGGGGCACCAGATTCAATCGTTTCAGGGCCGCCGCCGCCTCCATCATGCTGACGCAGGGTCCGCCGTCGTCGTGCGCGCCGTGGCCTACGTCCCACGAATCGAAATGCCCGCTGATGATGACGATTTCCTCCGGCTTCTCGCGGCCCACGATTTCGCCAATGACGTTCGCCGAGGGAACCATGCCCTCATCTCGGGCCCCCATTTCCAGCCGCACGCGAACGGGCACGCCCCGCGCCTGCAGACGCGCCATCGATTCCGCATCTTCGATGGCGATTGCGGCGGTGGGAATGCGCTCGTTCTCCAGACTATCAGCGTAGCGCATGGCGCCGGTGTGCGGGGCGTTAAAGGCATATGCGGTAACGGAGCGCACGAGGGCCGCAACGGCGCCGGCTTCGGCGGCCCACATCGCGCCGCTGCCGCGATAGCGGACAACGTCGCCGTAACCGCTGCCGGTTTCCGGGTCGTAGGGTTTCATCGGGTAATTGAAGAGAACGATCTTGCCTTTCGCCGCGCTGTGGCCGAGTTCGCGCAGTTTTTCGATGCTGGGCACGACGAGCACTTCGGCTTCGATACCGCCCGGCGGGGTACCGACGGAACCGCCGAGCCCAAGCATTTCGATGGGTCGTTCGTGCGGCGCGACGAGCGTGAGGCGCTCTTCACCGCGGACCCATTTCGGCACCATGACAGGCTCGGCGCGGACGTTGGCAAGGCCATCGGCCTTCATTTTTTGTTGCGCCCAGTCGATCGCGCGTTCGAGCGCGACGGAGCCGCTGAGGCGCGGGCCGTATTCGTCGCAAAGTTCGGCGAGATCTGCGTAGGCGTCGTTGGACCGCATGACCGCTTCGCGAATCTGCCGCGCTTCGTCGGCGTAGGCGGAAACGTTTATCGCGGATGAGCGATCGGAAGCCGTAGCGCAGCCGAAGAGATGCGTGGAGGCGGCGAGGCCGACAATGAAGATGCAGAATCGCGTGTTTTGGATTTCAGTCATGGAGCAATCTTTCTCTTCGCAACTTGATACTGGATCAGTTCTACCCATCGCGGCGTCGCGATCGACAAACAGTTCTTCAGAAATCAATTCAAACTGCTCGGCGTGAGCCTCGGTTTCCCGATGGGCGAGCACGGCGCCGGAGCGAAACTTCCCTGACATCAGTCTTGTGCAACACCCGTTCGGTCGAACCGGTAGATGCGCAGCTCGTCGCCGTGTCCCGTCAGCATTCGCAGCGTAGAAATGATCGCGGTATCAATCAAGTCGCCGCGCTCTAGAGCGGCGGCAATTTCGTCGTTGCCTTTGGTCTCATTTCCCGGACCGATCACGATCGCGAAATACTCTGGCTTCTCCCGCTGAAGCTGCTTCGTGAGCAAGTCCGGCCGCGTGGCGTCCTCCGGCCAGTACAGCCACGAGGCGTCGGCATAGAAGGCGAGCCGACGACCGGCGCTGCCGCTGAGAACGTGTTTGGACGCAATCGCGCCGTCCTCCTTACGAAGCTCGGTCGCGGCGCGCACCCAGAAGCGATCAGCGAAATTCGGTAACCGGATCGCGTACAGCGCGAGCGGCAGGTACACGAGGAAAGCCGTGAGGATGTGCGGCCAGATGTTGCGAATGAGAATCGCACGCGCGTGAAGCTGTGCGAGTGTCATTCCAGCAAGCGGAGTGAGGAGAGCAACGACGACGAGCAAGTGGCGCGGTTGCTGATACTTGTGCCTCTCAAGCAGCCAGATGACGAGGGCCAGGTGACCGAGGATGCAAAGAAATATCCCGATGCTGCCGGGCGTACGCAGCCGCGACCCCAAAGTAAGGAGTGACCAGATTGCCAGCAACGGGACCACAACGCGTCCGGCGCGAAACGTCGAAAGCAGCGTTTGTGGGAGAAGTTCGAACCAGCGCAGATCGTGAAGCTCGAGTTTTGCCAGCAGGGGAGCCGACGATGACGCGCGCGCGATCTTCATTGGTGAACGCGGGTTGTGTATCGGTTCAATCGTCGTACTAACGTTCGCGAACAAGCTTTTCTTTCGCGAAAGCGTGCCGGCCGAAATCCAGTAGGGCAGTGCGGTTAGTGCGAAGGCGACGACGAGGACAAGGGCTTGTCCGACCGCGCGCCCGCTCCGCTCCCGCCAGGCGCGAATCCCCAGCACGCAAAGCGCGGCAATCAGCGGAACCGCACCTTCCGGCCGGGTGAGGTACGCCAGCGCCGCAAAGATCCCGCAGCACACTACGGCTGTCCAACCATGCAACTGTACGATGCAAACGGCGGCGGCAAGGTAGAACGCGAGATGCACCTCATCCGACATCACGTCGGCGGAGTGCCAGACGTTTAGCGGCAGCAACGCCGCGAGAACCATCGCGAAGAGTGCGCAGCGTGGTGCGTTGAAATCGGGTGCAACACTGCGCACCCAGCGTAACGTCAGCGCGCCGGTAAGCGCGACCACCACGATGCCGGCGGAAACGGTGACGATCTGCCCCGCCGCCTGCCACAGGAGCGGCGATTCTCCCGCACCGAACATCCGCAACACCGCATGAACCTGCAGGATGAGAAATGGAAACAGCGGATGCTGCCGCGCGCCGGCATCCCGCAGATAGGCGCTACCCTGCGTACCGAGGGCCTCGGCGAACCAGCAGAACACCACGCCGTCACGCGAAATGCACGGCATGAGCATTGCGATGACAATGCGCAATGCGGCCGCGCCGGCCAGAATGAGCAGCGCCCCGCGCAGGAAACTGCGATACGGCTTCGTCTGGTCTTCAGCAGGATCCGGCAAAGCGCGTCGTCGCGGATCGGCAATTGTTTGCGTCATCTTCATTTCGCGGCTTGAATCTACCATCATGGCGCAGTGTCACAAGTGTATCCTGACAGTACGGGCAGCGGAGTATTTGAAAAGGTAGCCGACGTGTGAAGCATACGCTGCGAACGAATCGCTCATCATGACGGAGAATCCCATGTGTGAAGGTATGTCGCGATATCGACAATTCCTGGCCATCGTCGCAATCGCCGCAGGGGTGTCGATTTCCTGCACACGGACACCCCCTGAACCAGGCGCGTCGCGTGATGCGACGGCGAACGCGGGAAATGCGTCAGTTCGAGCGGAAACCGCGCAGCTTGACGCTGAAACTGGCGTCGAGAACCTTGAAAACGTTGATCAGGATGATGCGCCACAATCGCTCCTCGGCAAGCCGCTCCTGCCGATGCAAGATGGCGCATCGCGGCGCGAATTTGAAGACAAGCTCGCGGCCGCGCAGACGGCGTATGGGGCCAATCCCGACGATCTTGAGGCCTACATCTGGGTTGGGCGGCGGCTTGGTTACTTGTGGCGAATGCAGGAGGCGATCGACTGGTATTCGCGCGGTCTGGAAAAATGGCCGGACGAGCCGCGCCTGTTGCGGCATCGCGGCCATCGCTATCTGAGCCTGCGGAAATTCGATGCGGCACTGGCTGATTTTGAACGCGCCGCGGCGCTTGTCGAAGGGAGGCCCGACGAAATCGAGCAGGACGGGTTACCCAACGCGCAGAACATTCCGCTGACCACGCTGGGATTCAACATCTGGTATCACATCGGCGTCGCAAGGTTCTGCAAAGCAGACTTCGATGGTGCGGTTGCAGCGTTCGAAAAGTCGAAGGAATTCATCAACGATCACGACGACAATCGCGTCGCGGTGTCGGACTGGCTATACATGGCGTTGCGAAGAACGGGCCGCGACGACGAGGCAAAGGCCTTGCTCACGGACATCACGCGCGACATGAACATCATCGAGAACGATTCCTATCACCAGCGGTTATTGATGTACAAAGGAGAAATTCCCCCCGCGTCATTGCTCGACACCGATAACGCGACGGATCTGGAGCTTGCCACGCAAGGTTTCGGCGTCGGGCATTGGCACTTGCTCGAAGGCCGCAAAACCGAAGCGAGCCAGGTGTTCGAGAAAGTAGTCGCCGGAAAATCATGGCCCGCGTTTGGCTTTATCGCCGCCGAAGCGGAGCTCGCGCGGCGAAAATGAGCGGGCGTGGCTAGAGCGGTTTAAGTCCAATCGTAGCGCGTTAGGCGCATGTTAGGGTTGCGCGTTTCGGATGGCGTGCGTAGGCTTCTTTTTGGGGTTCATGGTTGACCAAAAAGGAGCCAGGGATGGGTGTAGCG
>JBFWWY010000198.1:0-6626 GCA_050245935.1 Phycisphaerae bacterium
CCGGGGACGAGGCGCGGACATTACGCGCGCCCTCGGTGACGGTGCCAACACCATCGCCCGAGTCTTCCGCATGAATCCCGTGGCGTACAGCGCGCCGTGACGCTTCATCCCCCATCGACGCTTCTGGATTCGCACAAGAGAAAAGCTTGAGGCACGCGGCTAGAGCATTGCAAATCCAACCGTAGCGGCCGTGCCTCCGTGCCGGCCGTAGAACTCCAGTAAGCGTTCTACATCAGGCCGCTACGGTTGAACTGAAAACGCCCTAAGGGCGCGTTTTCAAAACATTCGGCGCGAATGGTGCCGTAATCACCCCTTCGCTAAAGTGGAGAACGGATTCGAATCGCTCAGGGAGGAGCCGATCATGCGTGTGCATTCGCCGGGCAGGTTTTCGAAGCGGGTGTTCATCCTCGTCATTTCGTTCGTGCTCGTGTCGTCGTCGGCGTGCAAGATTCCGGTCAAACATCACGACTGGTCGCAATATGACGGGCCAGGGGCGGAACATTTCCATCGCGAAGAATACGTACTGCCTTACGTGGCCGACCCGCTCGAACCGGTGAATCGCCTCTCGTTCGGGCTGACGACCGCGTTTGTCGTCGGCGTTGCCGACCCGATCGCGGGCGGGTGGCGCGCAATCGTGCCGCAGCCTGTGCGACGAAGCCTCGTCGGCGCGGTGAACAACGCGACGTATCCGCAGCGCGGCGTCAATCATCTGCTGCAAGGGAACACCGACGCCGCGGCGGATGAAACCAAGCGCTTCGCGATCAACACGACCGAAGGCGTCGCGGGGCTTGATGACCCCGCAGCGCGGAAGCACGGCATCCCGCCGCAACCGACGTCGACCGGCGAAACGCTGCAACGCTGGGGCTGGCAGGACAGTACGTACCTCGTCATGCCGCTACGCGGACCGAGCACCGTGCGCGATGCCCTCGGCGGAATCGGCGACTTCTACTTGAATCCGCTCGCGTATTTCTACGTCCCCGGCGTCGGCATAGAAAGCGGCATCATCACCGCCGAATTCACGGGGGTCGGGAAACGCTACCTGACGACGCAGGTCGACGCCTACGAGCCGTCGCGACGCCTGTACCTTGAGCAACGGCGCGACGTCCGACATTTGACCGACCCTGCAACTGAAAGCGAGAACTCGGCCGCTGTTCAATCGCTCGGCTTCGCCGCATTGCGCCCGCAGAACCAGGATTTCGCGAGCCGCGGTAAAACGTACAAGGTGCGCATCCGCGCGACGGGGAAAAAGCTGCCGTACACACTGTGGCTGCAGAAGCAGGCCGCGCCCGTTGTCTTCGTGCTGCCCGGATTCGGCGGACACCGGCAAAGTGCTGCTTCCCTGATGCTCGCCGAGCTGCTGTACAACGAGGGCTATTCCGTCGCAGCGGTCAGTAGCGCCACAAATTTTGAATTCATGCGCAGCGCTGCTACGACGCCGGTACCCGGGTATCCGCTGATCGACGCCGCGGATACCCAAGCCGCGCTCGACGCCGTCTGGCGCGACATGCGCAACGAACACGGCAACCGTGTCACGGGCAAGCTGCTCGTCGGCATGTCGCTCGGCGGCTATCACGCGCTGCATATCGCCGCGCTGCGACGCGACGCAGCGAGCGATTACGAAGCGATTCTCGCGATCAATCCACCCGTGCAGCTCGACTATGCTGCACAGCAACCGGACGAGTACTTCAATGCATTCATGTCGTTTCCCGTCGATGAACGGGACGATCGCGCGGCGTTGGCATTGCAGAAAATTGCGCAACGATCGCAACCGGTCGACCGTACCGCCGCGCCGATCAGCGATACCGAAGCACAGTTTCTGGTCGGGCTGAGTTACCGCCTCGCGCTGCATGACATGATCTGGGTTAGCCGCGCGCGGCGCGACCCCGGCTTCCTCGAAACGCGCTGGACGCCGCTCGAAAAAGCCGCCGCGTCTCAGGAAATCCTGAGTTATTCGCTGATGGAGTATGCGTACGGATTCCTCTTCCCGTATCTCCGCGATGAGGCAAATGTCATCCATTCAGCAGACGAGATGTTTCGACGAAGCGACCTGCGGATGGTGGAAGAGCCGCTGCGCAACGCCGCAAACGTCGGGGTGCTGACGAATGCAAACGACTTCTTGCTCAGCACGGAAGACGTTGACTGGCTGCGCGGGCTGCTTGGCCCATCGCGTTTGCGGTTGTTCGAACGCGGCGGTCACCTGGGCAATCTCAACGAACCCGCAGTGCGGGACGCGCTGGTCCGCTTGCTGCGCGATCTGCAGCGCAGTGCAAACACGCGCGCGCCATCGCACGCATCCGTCATCGACGATCGAACAACATCGACGGCTCCGAATCGAATCGAAATGATGACCATCGCGAAACCGTGACGCGAATTCACCACGGTGCATCAGTCGACTGCAAGCTGCTCATCCAAATACGCGCGCGTGCGCTCAATCGCGATGCCTTGCTGTTCAAAGCGTGTCAACTCAGTTTCCGGATCGTTCAGATTGTCGTCTGCGGCAGTCGGTTGTTGGAAAAAGAGATGCAATCCCTGCGGGATGATGTATTCCGTGATGGCTGAATTCGTCATTTGAGCCTGCATTTCCTGAGGATACCCGTCCGGAGGCTCGACGGTATCGAATTCGGCCAGCAGAAAGTAACTCGGTTGGGTCACGAGCGGGTAGAGCGTGCTCGGCTCCACGCCGGTCCAGAATGGCGAACTCGTCGGCGCCCACATGACAATCGCTTTCGCGCGATCGTCTTCCACGGCCATCAATGCCGCGAGCGTGCCGCCGATGCTGTACCCGCCGACCGCGATGCGGTCTTCGTCGATCTCCACTTCGAGCGCACCCGCCAGCGCGAGATCGAGCGCCTGCTTCGCCAGGTCGATCGTCCGGCGGTGATACGAAAAGTCGGTGAACGTGAGCGGTCGGCCCTCGGGAATAATGACGGCATAGCCCCAACTCGCCAGCGTTTCGTGGAGACTTTGCTGATAGTAAGGCTGAACGTTGGAGCCGAGAACCCAGATCAGCGCCGGCAACGGACCGTCGACATCTTCCGGCGCGAAAATTGTGATTCCGGCGGGCATGCCGTCGGCACCGTCCGGCACGTCGACGCGATATTGGCGAACCGACTTGTCACCGATCTCCGCCGGCGACTCATCGAAGAACTCTGCCGGCCAGATTGGAAAAATTGGGATGCCGCAGCCGGCAAGTGCGAGCAAGGCGAGGACTGCGATGCGTTGCAATGCTTGTTTCATGATGAACCTTTTTGGTGTGCTGCGACCGCGGAAGTCGAACAACCTTCGTAATGCGCTGATCGACTCTGCTCTTTCCGTACAACAATCGGGAGTCGGTTGCATGACTACGAAGTCGCTTCGCGATGAAGAGAATTTTGGATTCACAAAAGTGCGAAGAACGTGGCGGGTTCGTGGGCAAAATTGGTCCCGGCATTATTTTTCCTTCGCGCGCTTCCCATTCGGCCGCTTCCCAGCGCGCACGTCTTCTTCAAACGTTCGCTTCCGCCGCAGAATATGGTGGTAGTGCTGGCCGAAGCGGTGGGCTTCGTCGCGCACCTGCTGCAGCAGCCGCAGCGCCTCGTTGTTCCGCGCCAGCCGCAGCGGCTCTTTCTTCGCCTGTACGTAGACGATCTCTTCCTTCTTCGCGATCGAGATTACCATCGGCGGCTTGACCGCTGTGCCGTGCTCCAGCTCGATCGCGTGATGAAGATAGTCAAACGCTTCCAGCGCTGCGTGCAGTTGTCCGAGCCCGCCGTCGATCAAGATCACGTCGGGAAACAACTCCTCGGCGTGCGCGGCATGTTTATAGCGCCGTGCCACGACTTCACGGATCGCGCCATAATCGTCAACGCCGTCGAGCGTTTTGATTTTGAATCGGCGATAGCGGCTTTTGAACGGTCGACCATCGAGAAAGCACACGAGCGAGCCGACGGTTGATTCGCCTTGCAGCGTCGCGATGTCGATGCCTTCGATCACGCGCGGCGCTTCGTCGAGATCGAGCAGTTTCTGCAGTTTGTCTAACCCCGCGCGCGGGTCGATGTAGAACACCTCGGGCTGCACGTCAGCGTCGACCGAGCCGCTGAGATTGAGGGCGTCGATCGCCTTGATGCGGTCGCGGAGCACCGCCGCCGTCTCGAAGTCCAGCGCTGCGGAAGCCTCGTCCATCTCCTTTTTCATCTGCCGCACGACGACGCTGCGTTTCGAGTTCAGCAGTTTGGTCAGCCGCTTGATATCTGCGCGGTAGTCCTCCTTCGAGATCAGATCCGCACACGGCGCGGTGCATTGGTTGATTGCGTGCAGCAGGCAGGGTCGGAAAAACCGCCGTTTGTCGTCGCTCTCCAGGATGGTCAGCTCACAGGTGCGGAATTTGAATACCTTTTGCAGTGCATTGACGGCATCGCGCAGTCCTGACGCGCTGGTAAACGGCCCGTAGAGTTTGCTGCCCTTGATTCGCGGTTTGCGGGTGACGAATACGCCGGGGAAGTCGTCGCTCGTAGTGATTTCGAGGTACGGGAAGCTCTTGTCGTCGCGCAGGCGCTCGTTGAATGCGGGCTGAATGTCCTTGATCAGCCGGTTTTCTGCGAGCAGGGCGTCAACTTCGCTGTCGGAGTCGAGAAAGTCGATGTCTTCGACCAGCGCCGCCATGTGCGCGATTTCAGGGCCGCGCGACGAAAGCAGATCGGTCGCGTTCTGAAAGTAACTGGATACGCGGGCCCGCAGATCGCGCGCCTTGCCGACGTACAGCACCGTCCCCGCAGCGTCCTTCATCAAATAGACGCCCGGCGTTTTGGGGAAATTTGCGATGTGCGCGCGAAGCTTGCGGATGCGCGGATCGGGGTTTTCGGCCATTGCGGTTGGATTATAGAAAGTTTGCGGCAGCGTGCCTGAGCCCAGTCGCGGCAAAAAGAAGAGACTGTTGCGCCTCGCCGAAAACACGGTAACACTGGAACGTGCAGTGCTCTCAATCTGCACTTCATCGCGGAAGCAGGTTGCGGCGCAGCAACGCCGATTTTATTGGACTAGATGGATGGCGGGGACCTGCGGATCGCGGTCGGGGGCGTGCCAAAATCCGCGTTTGCGCCTTGCAATTCGCGTTAAGGCCGGTAAAAAAGCAGTTCGATGCGTGCGAATCCGTGAAAAGCGGAACGTGTTCCAGTCATGGAAGACGCGCGCGCGGCTGCCCGAAAACGACACCAGAAACCAGCCTGCGGGAGTGAATCAATGGAAGAATACGATCAGTTGAAGAAGATTATCGAAGAAGTGGATGACGATATCTCTAAGGCCCTCGGCGGCAATAAAGCAGCCGGAACGCGGGTGCGCAAAGCGATGCAGGATGTTAAGAATGTCGCGCAGGAGATTCGCAAGCGGGTGCTTGAAATCCGCTCCGATGACCAGCCCGGTTCCTGATTTCCTGGCAGGATGCCAGCCATCGATTCACCACCATTGCGCGCCGCGCCGGAGCTGGCGAGGCGTTCGCGGGACATTTTATGCCTCCACCGCCGATCATGGACATTGCGTCTCTCGACCTTGATGCAACGTATGCCGATCTCGCACAAATCCAGGCCGTGAATCCGCAGCGATACGAGTTTCAACTGCTGGATCGCGTGATCCACATGGACAAGGAAACACGGCTTTTCGCGGGCTTCACGGAAGTGAAGGAAGGGGACTGGTGGGCCCGCGGTCACGTTCCCGGTCGGCCGCTCTTCCCCGGCGTCCTCATGATCGAGGCCGCGGCGCAGCTCTGCAGCTTCGTCTGGCACGATGCGCTGGAAACGGAGGGGCGCTTTCTCGGGTTTGCGGCGGTCGATGACGTCAAATATCGCGGTGCGGTCCAAGCGCCGTGCCGGTTTGTGATGATCGGTCACTGCACAAAGCTCACCCTCCGCCGCACCGTCGCCAATACCCAGGGCTACGTCGACGGCAAGATGGTTTTCGAGGGCACCGTCACCGGCATGCCGGTGTAGCGCTTTTGGAAAGCGTCGGTGTAGAGGTAGGTTGGATATTTTGCAATCGGTCCGAGTTTGAAAGCTGAACGAGCAGGCTTGCCCGCATCGCCAGCAGGCGATCCGAGCCGCGCCCGTAAAGAAAGCACAACGACGCGCGGCGAATGAAGAGTTTCGCGCACACGAAAACGGTCATCTGACTGCGTTATTTGACCGCGACCACCTCGAAAACGGCCCCAGTCCGACTTGAGAGTAAGTAAGGTCCGTCATTCGGACCGTCCTTCGCGTTTTTCACTTGATCGCTCCGGCTCGGTCAATCGTACACCATCGCTGATACCCCGTGATCGCGCCTGGGCCTTGAACGATGACCTCGTGATGGCCCGTGGGGCTTGAACGATGACCCCGTGCTGGCGCGTGGGGCTTGAGCGCGCGTTGTTGTCCGCTCACAATCCGCTCATCGACACGAACATCCAAAATCTGCTAACCGAGTCCGCCACCTTCGCGGATCGCGCCACCGCCGAGGAACTCGCGGCGTTATCCAATCGCGGTGCGGTGTATCTGTTGCGAGACGTCGAACAGCGACCGGTGTTACTCGCATCTGCGCAGCAGCTTCGGCGCGTGTTGACCACGCGGCTGTCGCTTCCCGAAGACGCGTCGGCAGGACCGCGCGCCGATCTCGGCGCAATC
>JBFWWY010000199.1:0-6618 GCA_050245935.1 Phycisphaerae bacterium
GCGAACGCATTTCGGGGTACCGATCCCTGATACCGTGCAGTATTGGAACCGTTGGGATCAGACGGACATTGTGATGCGCGATATCGGCGAGATGCCGAAACGCTTCCCGGGACTCGCGACACAGCGCTGGGTACGTTCGACTGCGGATCAGGCGGAACTTGGCCTTGCGCTGCATCAGGTCGGGGCGTCCCGGTCGCTGACGATTGAAACCGGCCGCATCGACCTGCTCGACGCCCACGACGGCATCCCGCCGGAAGCAATGATGCTCGCGATGAAGTGGCTCGCGCGCGAGGCCCGGGAGCGCACCCCCTGGTTTCAGGAGCATCTCGTGCGAACCGATGTCGTTTGGCGTTTTTCGGCAAAGGGTGCAGGCAAATACGTGACGCATTTTCACGCCGCTGCGTGTCCCCCCGCCGACCAGAAGCAGGACGTATTGCGACTGCGTACGGAACCCTCGCGGGAAGGCGATGTTACGCTGCCCGTCGTAACCGGCTTTTTCGGTGATGGCGCGTTGGCTCATCAGGAGTTGCTGATTGACCGGCTGAAAGCCGCAATCGAAGCGAAATAGGGGGGACACCGCGCTTGCGTTGCGACGGTTTGCAAATAATGCTACAACGCGGCTTCGCGCATCACGCCGGGAACGACGTCGTCCCGGAAATTGCTGACCGTACCCACCGGAACCGGAACCAATGCCAGCAAGCGAAATAGGAAATACCTGCGTCATCGGACTGCAATGGGGGGATGAGGGTAAAGGTAAAATCGTCGACATGCTGACGGAGCATGTGGATATTTCCGTGCGGTACAGCGGTGGCGCGAATGCCGGCCATACCGTACTGGTCGGCAGCGAAAAATTTGCTCTGCACCAACTGCCAAGCGGCATCCTTCGAAAAAAAATCGTCAACGTGATCACCGGCGGGACGGTGATCGATCCCGGCGTCCTGTTGGGAGAAATGGCTGCCCTGCGCGCGCGCGATGTGGAAGTGACTCCGGATCGCCTGAAGATCAGCGATCGGGCGCACCTCGTGTTTCCCTATCATCGCCGCGAAGATGTGCTCGCGGAGGGCAGTGCGCCGGTCGGCGAGAAACTCGGCACGACCGCGCGCGGCATCGGCCCGTGCTATGCAGATAAAACCTCACGGCATTACGGCTTGCGCATCTGCGACCTGTTCCGACCCGACCATTTTCGCGAACGGCTGCGCGCGATCGTCAATTACAAGAATGCGCTGTTTTCGGCGGCCTACAGCAGCAGCGAGTCCTTCGATCCCGAAAAGCTTGCGGATGAATATCTGGCCTTCGCCGCCGAACTGAAGCCGTTTGTATGTGATACGACGACCTTCTTAAACGAGCAGCTCCGCAGCGGCAAAAAGCTGATGTTTGAAGGCTCGCAGGGGGCGCTCCTCGACGTTGACCACGGCACGTACCCATTCGTGACCAGCACCAGTGCAACGGGTGGCGGGATCGCCTCCGGAGCGGGTGTGCCGACGACGACCCTGACGACGCGCATCGGCATCCTGAAGGCCTACTCCACGCGCGTCGGCAGTGGGCCGTTTCCGACCGAGCTGAAAGGCGCGTTTGCCGACGACCTGCGGAAACGCGGCGGCGAATACGGAACCACAACCGGGCGTCCCCGCCGAATCGGCTGGCTTGATCTTGTCGCGGCGCGATACGCGGCGACGCTGCTGGATCCCACGCATCTGGCGTTGCTGCATCTCGATACCCTGTCGGGATTGGAGGAAGTCTCCGTCTGCACCGCGTATCGTCATGAGGGTAAAATTCTGAACACGGTACCGGCGGATGCGTACACCTATGAAGCCGTCGAGCCGGTGTTGCAGACGGTGCCCGGCTGGAGCGAAGACGTGTCAAAATGTCGCAGTTTCGCGGATTTGCCCGCGAATACGCAGCGGTTCGTGCGTTTGGTCGGGGAGCATGTCGGGGCGCCGGTGCGGATTCTCGGCATCGGGCCGGAGCGGTCACAGACGATCTGGATTGAGGAGTCGGCCTGAATATGGCGACGAGCGCGCCTCGCGAACTGGAAGTTCTTCCCGGCATCCCGGCACGCGCCATTCCGCGACACGTTGCGATCATCATGGACGGCAACGGGCGCTGGGCGAAGCAGCGCGGCAAGCCGCGCATCTTCGGCCATCGCGAAGGCGCCAAGACGGTTCGCACGGTCATCAGCGAGTCATCGCGGCTCGGCGTCGGCTATCTCACGCTCTACAGTTTCAGCGTCGAAAACTGGAAACGACCGGCGGATGAAGTTTCCGGCCTGATGGGGCTGTATGCGCGATATCTGCGATCGGAGCGGAAAGAGCTTCATTCGAACGATGTCCGAATCAAGCTGATCGGCCGTCGCGAAGGCCTGCCTGATTCCGTGACGCGCGAGCTGGACGAGAGCATCCGCGTCACGCAGAACAACAAAGGGCTGACGCTCTGCATCGCGCTGAACTACGGCGGTCGCGATGAAATTGTCACCGCCGTCCGCACACTCGCAACACGGGTGCAGCGCGGCGAGATTACCCCCGAACAAATCGATGAGCGCGCGATTGATCATTCCCTGTATACCGCCGGCATTCCCGATCCCGATCTGTTGATTCGTACCGGCGGCGAGTGTCGTATCAGTAATTTTCTGCTGTGGCAGATCAGCTATGCGGAGCTGTTCACCAGTCAGGCGCTGTGGCCGGATTTTTCCGTGGAAGATTATCATGACGCGCTACGATCCTACGCCGCGCGCGAACGGCGCTTCGGCGACATCGCGGCGCGGGTGCAGAATTCTGGGTAAGCTATCGACCGTGGGGGCATTGGCGACAGTGACACTCCGCGCAGAACGTTAATCATGGGGCATCGGCGTCCGGCCGTTGCGTGAGGATCAAACGCGCTTGCTTTCACAACGACTTATCTTCGGCTCGCTGATGATCCTGGGCCTCACAGGGCTGCTGCTGCTCGATGGCTGGCTGAGCGAGCGCGTGCTCGCGGCGACCGCAGCGGGCAATCCCTATCCCGATCTGCAGCACTGGCTATTCAACGGCGCGATCGGCACGGCAATCACGCTGTTGTTCACGTGGCTTTGCACGCGGGAGTTGCTCACGTTCGCGTACAAACGCGGCTTTGAACCGCCGCGCGTGCTGGCGCAAGTTTTCAGCGTCGGTCTCGTGGTGGGGCCCTACATTGCGCACAATGTTGACCCTGCCCGCGGTTTGCGCGAAGAAAGCTGGGGGATGCTGTGGCTGGCGCTGGCGCTAGGTCTTGGCTTTTTTTTGCAGGCGCTGCGCCGCGGCACGAAGAACGTCATGCCCAATCTTTCGTCGCTGGTGTTTATTGTGTTTTATGCCGGAGGTTTGGCGGGGTTTCTCGTCAAACTGCGGATGGAAATCGGCGGCAACCTCGGCATTCTCGTGATGCTCGCGACGCTGCTGATCGTGAAGTCCAGCGACATCGGCGCGTATTTCAGCGGAATGCTGCTCGGTCGGCACAAGATGATTCCCTGGCTGAGCCCGAAAAAGACGTGGGAAGGCTTCGTTGGCGGCATCCTGATATCGAGTTTCGTCGCGATCGGCATCGTCTATGCACTCGGATTGAACGACGACATCGCTTCCCGGCAGATTGCATCATTTCCGGGCTTCCCGATCAATGTCGGCCTCGTCGGTTTGCTGCTGGCACTGATTGCGGTCGCCGGCGATCTTTGTGCATCACTCCTCAAGCGCGACGCGGAGCTCAAAGACTCCAGCCAGGCGATTCCCGGATTCGGCGGGGTGCTCGACGTGATGGATTCCCCATTGCTCACGGCACCGGTCGCGTGGTTCTTATGGACGCGCGTCTTGCTGGCCGCGTAAGCGACTTCTGCGCGCAGTATGTTCCTTTCGTAAAGTCTCAGGCATTATCCTCTTGCTGATCATTCGATGACATCCGCGCATGCTCCCAGGAAATCAGTAGGACACCTGCAAAGACGATAAGAAAGCCCAACAGGTGCATCCAGCGAAATTGTTCGCCGAGCAATATGTACGACAGGATGAGCGCGGAAGCGGGCATGACGCCCATGAAGCCGGCGGCGACGGAGCCTTCCGCTTTGCGCACGCCGGAGTACCAGAGCCACGTGCCGAGCGCGAGTGTGCCCGCGCCGTACCACACGAGCGCGATCCAGGCGCCGGTGCCTACGTTTTTGGGATCAAACTGCGTCCATTGCCAGATTGCGAAAGGGACAAACGCCGGTACTGCCAGCGCCGCCGCGAGGCACGCGACAAAGACGGGATCGACGTGCTCGGAAACTTTCTTACCGAGCAGCGTATAAGCGGCTTCGCAACACACCGCGGCGAAGACGAGCAATGACCCCAGCAAGAGGTTTGAATCTTCCTTGCTGTCGCCGCTTTCTTGGCCGAGATGCAGCGTGAGTACGCCGGCGACCGCGAGCAGGATGGCGTCAATTTTTCGCCAGGTTGGTTTGTCGCGGAGGAAAACCATCGACGCCGTGGCCGTGACGGCGGGCGCAGTGCTCATCACGATCGCGCCCACGACGCCGGACACCATCTTCATGCCGTAGAGCATCAGCGCGGAAAAGCCAAACATGCCGAACAGCGCGATGAGCACGGTCAGCAGCCAGTCGCGGCTGGTCATCGACCCGAAGTGCTTGCGGCGGATGGCGAACGGCGCGAGCGCGACCGCGCCGATCAGCACGCGCAGACCGGAGCCGACAAACACCGGCATTGCGCCGGTGACGATCTTGCTGATCGGCGTCGCGGAGCCGAAGGTGGCCATGCCGAGTGCGAGCTGGGCGTACGTCCGCGCAGCACTGCTCGCGTGGCTGTTTCCGGACATGATTCACCTTCAAGCTTTGCGCCGTGAGGACAGATTGCCGTAACGGTGGTCCTCACGGCAAACCGGAAATTGGATTACACGTGCGGCTTACGCTTTTCTGTGCGCGACTTGTCGGCCATGGAGCCGAGGCGGCGCTCGATGGTGCGAATTCCCTCTTTCAGCGCTTGCTCGACCGTGGCGGCGCGAACATCAACGCTAACAGGCTGATGACTTTTGGGCCTTGCTTCGATCAAACAGCGAATATCGTCATCGCCGCCTTTGGCTTCGCTGTTTTCATCCGTGAGATGCACTTCGAGACGTGTGACCCAACTCTCGAACCGATTCAGCGCTGTCCCGATTTCATCCTGCCAGAACAGCAATGTCCGCTCGTCCATGTCGATATGGTTGTCGCTGTTGATGTTGATCTGCATGCTGCTTCCCATTCGTGTGATAAAAAACAAATACGATTCGTCTGAGAGAATTATATCCACAGCGGGCCGGAAGCAAGCGGCGGCGCTGCGCTGGAGTGGTGAAGTGACGAAGTGACGAAGTGGAGGAGTGCGTCGGGGGATGAACGGATGGGAGAGGTAACGCAGCGCTTGGGGTGGAGTGCATATATGCGTTCTGGACGCATCATTTTTCCAGATTGCGGTCATCATGCGATCGCGGCGAACGATGCGTCGCGGACGCATCCTAAAAAGCTCGAATCCTTGACCCCCTCGAATCCTCCACTCAACCCTCTACCCTCAACCCTTCCTCAATGATGCCAGCTCTCCTGCGCGCCGCCGCCGGACATGACCGGCAGATTCGTGATCGGTTCGGGCGTTTCCTCGACGTCGTCATTCGCGCCACGCTTCGGCGTCACGAGGTCGGTCACGCGCGCGAATGCGTGCATCTTGAAGGATTCGAAGACTTTATTGAGGCGCTGCGACGGTTGCGCTTCGTGGCCGAGCGCGGTCTGGTCGATCGCCGCTTGCGCGCGTGCGAGATTCTTCCAGCCGCGATTCATCCCGTAGACAAATCCTGCGGTGGAAATTGATTTGGTTCGCAGGAACGTGCGCAGCGCCCGCTTCGTCACCCATGGTTTGATCGCTGCGCCGTGCCGAATCTCGAAAATGGCCTCATCAAGATCGCGCGGCGACATATTTTTCGGCTGATAGACCGTGTCGACGAATGTGTACCGCTCCCAGTCTTCCGGATAATTCATCGCCGTCAGGCGTTTCTCCGCGCGGTAGCGGTCGTACATCTTCGTGCCGGGCAGGGGGGTGAGATTCGTGATCTGAATAATGTCGATGCCCATCTTCACCGCCATCAGCGCGGTGTCGGCAGCGGTCTGAATGTCGTCCTGCTCAGAGCCGATGATGAACCCGCCGAAGACCGCGATGCCGCCTTTGTGGAACCCGTCGACAAGTTTCTGATAGTTGCCGAGATTGTTGCGGTTGATGCCCTTGTGGTATTCCTTGAGCGTTTTTTCGTTGAACGTTTCAAAGCCGACAAGCATGCCGCGACAGCCCGCTTTGTACGCGAGCTTCAGACCTTCGAGGTCCGCGCCCATGTTGATCGTCGTCTGGCTGAACCAGAGTCGCTTCTTGCCGCGTTTGATGATCTGACGCAGCAGTTCCTTGGCCCATTCCGCGTGTTTCGGGCCGACGCCGAAAAAGTTGTCGTCGACCACGAAGATGAACTTGCGCGGGGTGTTGTTCCATTCGGCGATGATGTCGTCGATTCGGCGACGACGAATGTTCGGCCCGTTGAACTTCGTGACCGAGCAGTATTCGCAGCCGACAGGGCAGCCGCGCGAAGTTTGAATCGCGGAAACGTCATAGCGCC
>JBFWWY010000200.1:0-6586 GCA_050245935.1 Phycisphaerae bacterium
TCGCCGGTGGTGCCGGCGCGGGTGGCGCTCATTGCGGCGGCTTTGGCGGCCACAACCGCCGCGTGCATCTTGCGCCATTCGTCGGTCGGCGTGCCGTTGACGACGACGCGGGTGCAGTCACCGACAGATTTTGTCGCTTTGTTGATGGGGAAGATGTCGACGATGACCGGCTCGTTCACGCGCAGCGGGCCGCGGCCTGTGGTGTGGCAGTCGCCGCCTTCGCTGCCGCCGGCGACGATCGAACCGTGCGGATTTCCGTAGCCGCGGCGGAGCAGTTCGATGTCGATCATGCTGAAGGCGCGTTCGGCGGTGAGCGGTGCGCCTTCGTGCTGCAACACGCCGTCTGCGGCGGCGGTCGCACGGCCGATGATCTCGCACATCCATTGTACGACCTGCTCGGTGTCGCGCTGCGCCTGCTGCAAATGCTCGATTTCGTTTTCGTCTTTTTGGCGGCGTTCGAGAACGCCCATGTCGGCGTCGTATTCGAGTGCGATGCCGGCTTCGCGGATTTCGTGGGCAAAGTAAAAAGGAAGCGTGCGGTCGACCGTGACGGTCTTGGCGCCGGCGCGTCGCAGAAATTCCGCGACGCTCTGCGCGGTAGCCGTTTCGCGATCGCCGGAGAGGCCGCCGACGGGAGTGAAGTCGGCAGGGGAGGCGACGGTGTCGACGCGGGCGCGTTTGCGGGCACGCTCCATCTCGATATCGCGGATAATCAGGTGGCGATTCGTCCCGCCGTTTTCAGACGCGATGATCAATGCCGCCGGGTCGCCGACGCCGAAGCGGATCTGGTGGTATAGCGCGTTGTTCTGGAGCGGGATTCCGGCGAAGAGGCGGTAGGTTTTGGCAGTCATTGAGACACCTGAAGTTTTGAGTTTTCAGTCCCCCCACCCTGGAAGGATGGGGTACCCGTCGCAATCTTGAGTTAACTGTTTCCCGCGCTGGCAGGGTGCGGCACGCGATACCGTTGGCGTTCTCTGGTACTTCAAATTTGCAACGGCGATTCAGCGTTCAAGGTGGGCACCGCCCACCCCAGGAATTTTGTGGTCGCACGTAGATTGAGCGCGGCGCTCCTCACGGCTCGGCGGGAGCCTCGCCCTCCCGGAAAAGGTTCAGCAACAGCCTCGCCCTCCCGGAAAAGGTTCAGCAACAGCCTCGCCGTCCCGAAGATGGTTTAGCAGTCCCGACGCGTCGGAATCGCCATCCCCAAATAAATTCTTCTCCGTGCCTCCGTGCTCTCCGTGGTTCCATTGTTTTTCCGTCGGACTCTGAGGTCCGACGCTACGTGCCGAAGATGTCGGCTGTAAGTCCCACGCGGGAACCTTCCGGGCCGTCCCATTGGTGCGACTGCACACATTCGACGATCTGCTCGGCGAGTGCGACCGCGGCGACGCCGTCTTCGGCGGACACCGGCGGACGCTGCCTCGTCCGCACGCAACTGAGAAACGTCTCAAGTTCGTCCGCCAGCGCGTCCTTATCCTGAATGATCAGCGGCTCGACTTTGACGAGCTTGACATAGTCGGCAGCGGAAATTTGGGAGAGGTCCTCAATGTTGCGCTCGCGGGCAAATTTGATCACGTCGACATTCATCTCGCGCTGCACTGCAATGCCCATCTTTTTCTGATAATCGAGCGAAATGTACGCGGATTCGCTGAATACCCGCAGCTTGCGCTCGGTCTTGGTCGCGAGGCGCGAACCGGTGAGCGTCGCGACCGCGCCGCCGGCGAAAGTAACGCGGGCGTTCACAATGTCTTCGTGCGGGCCGAGGACGTTGACCCCGACCGCATCAACACGTGCGACCGGCTCCTGAATCAGACTCAGCACGATGTCGATGTCGTGGATCATCATGTCAAACGTGACACCGATGTCGGCGGAGCGGAACGTAAACGGGCTGATGCGGTGCGATTCGACGAACTTCGGCCGTACCTTCATGCGCTCGACAGCGCGGACGGCGGGGTTGAAGCGCTCGGTGTGCCCAACCTGGACAATCGTCCCGTGCTGCTCGGCGAGGGCGGCGATTTTGCGGGCATCCTGCACATTCTGCGCAAGCGGCTTCTCGATCAGCATGGCGATGCCGCGCTCGATCAGCGGGGCCGCGACTTTCAGATGGTAAACGGTCGGCACCGCGATCGACACGGCGGCGACGTCCCCCAGATCGGGCGTCAACTCCGTTGCATAGGGCACGTTGAACTCTTCGCCGATCTGTCGCGCACGCTCCAGGTTGCTGTCGATCACGGCGACCAGCTTCACATCCTTCATTTCGGAATACTTGCGAACGTGGTGGCGGCCCATGTGCCCCACGCCGACGACGGCAACCGGTAAGCGGTCTGTCATGCAACGGGTCCCTGCGCAGTTTGGCTGTAGAATTTCTGAATGTCTCGGTTGCTGTCCGTGCGGTCGGCCTCTCGCGCGCGGCCGTAGACGCCGCGCTGGAGTTTGCTTTCGAGAAAATCGACGAGATATTGAACGTGCTCGTCGTGATAGAGGCCGTTTTCGCGCACCTCTGTCAGTCGCGCGCGAAGCATTTTCGGCGGGCCGGACGTGCGCCGCGCGTAGAGGGCGCGGAAAGCGGTTTTGAGATTTTGAATGGACGCATGGGAGATACCCCACCGTGCGAGGCCGGTGTGATTCACGCCGCGCACCGCCTGGTCGTACCCTTCGATCTTCATGTAGGGCGGCGCGTCGTGCTTGATGCGTGCCATGCCGGCGATGAAGGCGTTGCGACCGATGGTGACGAAGTGGTGCATCGCGCACGCGCCACCGATGTTCACGCAATCTTCGATCTTCACGTGTCCCGCGAGCTGGACGGCGTTGGCGATGATAATGTTGCTGCCGATGTCGCAGTCGTGCGCGACGTGCGCGCCGACCATGATCAGATTCTTGTTGCCGATCCGCGTTGCGCCGCCGCTGGCGCGATCGACTTCCGTGCCGCGATGAATCGTGACCAGTTCGCGGAAGGTGTTGTCGCTGCCGACAGTGAGCAGCGTCGGACCGCCTTTGTATTTCAGATCCTGCGGCGCAGCGCCGAGGACGCAATTCGGGAAAAAGCGATTGCGCGCGCCGAAGCGGCTCGGACCGAGCAGCGTCACGTTCCCGAGCAATTCACAGTCGTTGCCGAGTTCAACGTCGGCGCCGACGTGGCAGTACGGGCCGACGACACAGCCGTCGCCGAGCTTCGCGGAAGGGTCTACAACTGCGGTGGGGTGGATTTTAGTCATGACGGCGGATCCGCATCTACGAGCATAAATCGAATGATCGCCTCGGCGGCGACCTCATCCCCCACGCGCGCGACGCAGGAAGTTTGACCGGTTCGCGATTTCACGCGCATCGACGTCGCCTCCAGTATCAACTGATCGCCGGGCGTAACCGGCTTGCGAAATTTTACGCGATCGAGGCTGAGCAGTACCGCGACCTTGCCGGTGTGTTCGAGTTTCTGCGAAAGCAGCACGCCGCTGAGCTGCGCCAGCGCTTCGATGATCAGTACGCCGGGCATGATCGGCTGGCGCGGGTAATGCCCCGTGAAGAACGGTTCGTTGATGGTGACGTTTTTGATCGCGCGGGCGTAGAGGTCGCTCTCCATCTTCACGACGCGATCGATCATCAGCATTGGGTAGCGATGGGGCAGAATTCGCTGGAGGGAGCGAATGTCGAGTCGCGGGCTGCGCAGCAGTTCGCGCGCAAGATCACGCTCCGCCATGATCTCGCGAATGCGCCGCACCAACTCGTGATTCAGGTGGTGGCCGGAACGGCGCGCATAAATGCGTCCGCAGACAAATGCATCCGCGAGCATCAGATCGCCGACGAGATCGAGAATCTTGTGCCGGACACACTCATCCGCGAAGCGGAATTCGTTGTCGATCGGACCGTGTGGGCCGATGACGAGGATGTCCTCGTATTTCAGATGTTTGCCGAGGCCGGCTTCGCGGAGTGCGCGTGCCTCATCTTCGAACACAAACGTTCGGGCGGGTGCGATATCGCGTACGAAGCCGTCCTGTGACAGCGAGAAACGAAGAATCTGCCGCGGGATGCGATTGGGCTCTTTATAGTCAAGCTCATAGACGACATCGAGCACGCCGGGGTCGCCGGGCCAGGCGACGAGTTCCGCGTCTCCGTCGGTGACGCGAATGGTTTCCGGAATATCGACGACACGCCGGGGTAATTCCTGGTCGATGATGCCGGCTTCGTGAAGCGCGTCGATAAACGCGAGCGAACTGCCGTCGCCGGCGGGAACTTCGACGTTATTCAACTCGATGTCAAGGTTATCGATCCCGAGTCCGCGAACGGCCGCCAGGCAATGCTCGACGGTCTCGATTTCCACCACGCCGTTTTTCAGCGAACTGCGGCGGGCGCGTTTCGCGAGATTATTGAGCGACGCCGGGATGCGAATCGGATTCTGCTGGTCGTTACGGACGAATACCACGCCCTGGCCCGGCGGCGCGGGTTTGAAACGGAGCGTGACGGGTTCGCCTGTGAACAGCCCGTTCCCGCGCAACTCAACTTCGCGTTGAATTGTCCGCTGATGATTCGAGCCGTTCGATTCGACCGACGAGGTCACGCATTTGCTCCAGCAACTGGGGTAGTTTTTTTCGGGCAACAATCAAGCGACGCTCGAGTCGCGCATCTTCCGCGGGCACACCCCGCATCATCATTCCGGCCGGCACGTCGGTGCCGATCGCTGAGCACGAAACGATCATGCTTCCTTCGCCGAGCGCCACGTGGTCGCTCACCGCCACCTGCCCCCCGACCATGACGTGGTTCCCGACGCGACACGAGCCGGCGATCCCTGACAAAGCTGCGATCACGCAATCTTCACCAATCTGGTTATTGTGGGCAATTTGGACGAGGTTATCAATCTTCGTGCCCCGCCCAATTCGCGTGACGCCCGATTTGGCGCGATCGATGCAGGTTCCGGACCCGATTTCGACGTCATCCTCAATGACGACGATCCCGACCTGCGGAATTTTGACGTGTTTGCCGTTGCGCTGCAGGTACCCAAAGCCGTCCGCGCCGATCGAAGCGTTTGCCTGGATCGTCACCCGATTGCCGATGCGCGTGCGCTCGCGGACGACGACATTGGGGTGCAAGACACAATCCGCTCCCACCCGCACGTGCGACCCCAGCACCACCCCCGGATACAGGCGCGAATTCGCACCGATGAAGCTGTACGGTCCGACGACGACGTGCGCTGCGATAGCGGCGCCTTCGCCTATGTCGACGCTGGTATCAACGACCGCGGTCGGATGGATGCCCTCGGACACGTCGTCCGGTTGCGGTCCGATCCATTCCAACACTTCGCAGAGGGCCAGATCAGGGTCTTTGACGCGGATGAGCGTCTTGGCGGGGTGCGGAGCGACATCCTCGAACACCAGAATCGCACCGGCTTTCGACGATTCCAAGTGCCGCGCGTATTTCTGGCTGGCGAGCCACGAGAGATCAGTTGCGCCGGCTTCGTCGAGCGGTGCCACGCCACTGATCGTCCGTTCGGCATCGCCATGCAGCGTGCCTTGTAGACGCTCAGCGATCTCGGCGGCTGACACGATCGTCCAGCCGCTCTCGCTCTGATTTTTCGACATAGGCTGATCCGCAACCAACGGGACTGGGTTCGCGACGATTCCGATCTATGGTATGCGGAGTTGCGGTTTTTGACCTTTGGCTGAATACGCCGCGTTCATGCGCTGCAGCACCGCGCCGCTGAGATCGGAATTGGGGCTGCTCCAGACGAGCTTGCGGCGACGAATCCGCTCTTTGACGAGCTCCGGATCGGGCGCGGGTTCGTATTCATCACGATAGAACACCATTTCAATGCCGCGTTCGGTCGCGATCTGCCCGACGGTATTGACAATGTCCTGGTAGATATCGTTTGACCAGACCGCGAGCTCGCGGGTGATCGCGGCCTGTGCGGTTTCAAACCAGACCTTGTTGTCGATCTGCATGCGCAACAATTCCTGCAGGCGATCCCGATAAATCGGATCTTTCGGATCGAGCGCTTCGATGGTGGCCTGCAAGCTGTCTGTTTTGGACTGGCGCGACTGCGCTTCCGCCTGAAGCTCTGATTGCTTCTGCTGCAGCATCGTGCTGAGATCGCGCTGGAGCTGGTAATCGTTGAAGATCTTTACGACATCGATGCACGCGACCTTACTTGGGGACTCCTGTGCGAGCGTGGTTGTGACACTCAGCGACAGGACGACGACTGCAGCAAATGGTGCGCGGGACGCAAGACGGAGCTGGCAACTTGACGTGTTGAACACGAGAATCCTCCTCGGAAATCATTAGATACGCCAATCAAAGAGCAGGATAGCGGTATATCCATGTTCCGAAAAGAAGCACACACGAGCTTCGAGGAAGCTCGAATCTCTTTCGGCGCGACTTGCGTTTGCTGGTTCAATCGTCGAAATGAGGTGACTTAGTCAGAGAATCTTCGGCCCGATTATTTCGAACGACGGAGAATTAAAGCGTTACCGGTTTCCTCAATTATCCAGGGCCAGTAGCCCAATTCCTTTAGGATACTTGCATACGCGGCAACCGCAGGTGGCGATGCCGTGGGTGCGACAATCAGCCAAACAACTTGCCTTGAGCTCTCGTCGTTTCG
>JBFWWY010000201.1:0-6544 GCA_050245935.1 Phycisphaerae bacterium
AAATTCAACACGCGAGCATGCAGGAACTCCCGTCACGCCGTTTGCCGCCTACCGTTAATGCAATCGCACGACGGCACGAGAAGCAACGAATTTTCGGGAGAAGGCAATGTCGAGTTTCGGCGGACGGCACACGGAATTTTTCGGACCGGATTTTGCGCGCGGCCCGTTCGCGAGCTCGCGCGTGGAAGTCGCGGCATTGCAGATCGCGACGCAGCTCGCGCAGCTTCGCGCACCCCTCGAGCGCTCCGATGCCGCGATCGAATCGCACGCCGAGTTCATCGTGGCACTCGCGGAAAAGCTCGCGCCGGACTTTGCGAACGCGATCCGCTTCGACGTCGGCGACGAAAGCGCGAATACGGTCGACACGTCGATTCGCACAAACGTCCTGAACTACAGCCTGCTCGAAGTCTGGCTCGCCGACGACGCCGGCGGCGGCTTATCGACCGTGACGCCGACCTCGGTGACGTGGAACACCGGCGTCGTCCTCGCAGAATTTACGACGCGCCGGCACTATCTCGTCGTCACACCCAGCACCGGCGTGCTGGACGTAACCGTCGGCTACACCGGCTCGCATTCGTGGAATCTCGCGGTCGCGCGTACCGGTCGTGTGTATTACTCGTCGCAACTCTCATTCTCCTAGAAGCCTGCGCAGGAGACCCGCGATGGCAAAATCAGCCGTCATCAAGCAGCGCTTCGCGCCAACCGGAAACGTCGGCGTGTACACCTCGGTGGAAATGGATGCCGCGGAGCTCACTGCCGCGACAATGATCGACGGGCACCCGATTGTGGCCTATGCCGTCGACCCGGACAATCCCTTTCAACTCTGGATTATGACCACGGACCCCGCCTATTTCGACGACGAGCGGCTGTCGTGGATGGAAGTCGCGTAGCGCATTCATACCCAGCGCAAACCGTTGTATACTTTCGCGTCCGTGCGACGCGGGAGGTTCCCCCGGGCGCGGCCGCATCCGTCAGCAGAAGGGCAGCCCCGAGTTGATCCGCAACGTCGCAAAAGTCAGTCAGTTCATCTGGAAACATCCTGCGAATCGCGGCAAGCGGCTATCCACGCTGAGCCGTGCGATCTGCTGGCAAGTCGCGAAACGCGTCACGGGAAAACCGTGGGTGTTCGCGTTGCCCGGCGGCATGAAGATCAAATGTTATCCGGACAGCCATCCCGGCAGCATCGCGCTGTACACCAACGGCATGCACGACCTCGACGAAATGATTTTCATGAAGCGTTATCTGCGCCCATCCGATCGTTTCCTCGACATTGGCGCGAATATCGGCGTCTATTCGTTCTTTGCCGCACCGCTCATCGGCCCCGATGGAACCATCGACGCGTTCGAGCCGGGAGACCCCGCCTTCGAAAGGTTCCAGGAGAATATCGCGCTGAACCGACTGGAAAATAGGATTTCACTGCACAAAAAGGCCGTCTCCGCTGAAGACGGCGAGGTGCAGTTCGTCATCGGGCACGATGCCACGAACCGCATCGCGGATGATCGCGCCGCGACGACGGATATCATGCGATTGCCGTGCGTCGCGCTCGACAACCACTTCGCGGACACCGCGTACGCGCTCGGTAAAATCGACACCGAGGGCGCGGAGCCGCTCGTGCTGCGCGGCGCGGAAAAAATGCTCCGCTCGGCAAATCCGCCGGTCTGGATTCTCGAGATCAATCCGCGCGGCCTTGCGGGACACGGCTTCTCCGTCGATTCCTTTCGCGAATGGATGAGCGCGCGCGAATTTGATCTCGCGGCTTACAACTCGCGTGAAAATTCGTTTTCGACCGACCCTGCATCGTATTGTGACGCGCCCAACGCATTCGCGGTGGCGCGCTCCAAGCGAGATTTCGTTCTCGACCGGGTCGGTGCGACGTGGGTGAACAACGGCTAAGCGAAGAGGCGCGGAAACCGCGGAGGGGATACATGCCACGCGTTCGCTTCTACGGAACGGAATCGTCGGACTATTACGATCGGCGCGGCCGTTTTCGCGTGCCGGCGCGCGCACGCCGCCGCCCCCGCCTTCGCATGCCGCCGAGATTCATCATCGGCGTCGTCGTCGCGCTGGTGTCGGTCGTGACCTATTGCAGCAAATCGTCGGTGAATCCGATTACCGGCGAGAAGCAGCGCGTCAGCCTCACGGTCGATCAGGAAATCGCGCTTGGATTGCAATCTGCGCCGGAACTGGCGCAGCAGCACGGCGGGTTATCTCCGGATGATGCCGCGCAGGCCCGTGTGGACCGTGTCGGCGAAAAGCTCCTCGCGCGCGAATTGCGCCGGAAAAGTCCTTACGAATTCGAGTTTCACCTGCTGCGTGATCCAAAAACCGTGAATGCATTCGCTTTGCCCGGCGGCCAGGTGTTCATTACCGAGGCGCTCTATTCGCGTCTGCGAACGGAAGGGCAACTTGCAGGGGTTCTCGGCCACGAAATCGGCCACGTCATCGAACGGCACAGCGCCCAGCGGATCGCGAAGATGGAGCTGACCCAGGGATTGACCGGGGCTGCTGTGCTCGCGACGTACGACCCGCGCAATCCCGTCTCGCGGAACAGTGCCGCGGTTGCGATGGTCATCGGGCAATTGATTACGATGAAATACGGTCGCACGGACGAACTCGAATCCGACGAATGGGGTGTGAAGCTCACTGCGGAGGCCGGTTACGATCCCCGCGCCGTCATCGAAGTCATGAAGATTCTCCGCGAAGCTTCCGGCGGCAAAGGTCCGCCGGAATTCATGAGCACGCACCCCGATCCGAAGAATCGCATTCAAAGAATCGAAGCGGCGATCCGCAAGCGCTTTCCCGACGGCGTTCCCGCCGGGTTGACGCCGTAAGACAAGATATCAGGGAAAAACTTGGGAAAATATGAAATATTTTCCGCATAAGAGACGCTGAGAGCAGATCGTCGCCACAAGTACTTTGACATGCTCGTATTGAACTTATAAAAGAAAAATACTGGTGGAGTTTCATGCATTCCGGCTGAATGCTGTCGAATCTCGCCCATGCGCGGACGTCCGCGTCAATTCCATCTTCACAGGAGGATCCACATTTACTCCGCAATGGGAGACATTCATGAAAACTTCTTCACTCCATTCCACGAACAATCGCGTGAGTCAGCCGAGCAACGAGCTCGAAGTCGCACTCCCCGCAACGGATGAGACGCTGGAGCAGGACGCCGAATGGTGCGTCGCGAATATCGACGGACGCTGGCGTCGCATCCGGTTCCATGACTACCCCGCGTTATACAACGTTCCCGGGCTCTACGAAAAGGTGATATACGAGATCCTCGGCTGCAATTCGCCGCGAATTGTGCGTCAGTTGCTCAAGGTCGCAATGGAGGACGCGAAGGAGTCGCCGATGTCCCTCCGCGCTCTCGATCTCGGTGCCGGCAACGGCATGATGGGCGAGGAATTACGCGACCTCGACGCCGAGTTCGTCGTCGGGGCCGACATTATTGAAGAAGCAAAAATGGCTGCCGAGCGCGACCGCCCCGGCGTCTACGACGATTACCTTGTCTGCGATATCACGAAGCCTTCCGCCGCCCAGCAGGCCATGATCGATGGCAGCCGCTTCAATTGCCTCACATGCGTCGCGGCGCTGGGCTTTGGCGATATTCCATCAGAAGCGTTCATCGCGGCGTTTCGACCTGTACAGAACGGCGGTTGGATCGCGTTCAACATCAAAGCGGAATTTCTCGACGCGGCGCATCCCGCGGGATTTGCCGAACTTGTCCAGCTTTTGGTCTCGTCCAGAACACTCGAAATCGTCAGCCAGAAACGCTATCCGCATCGTCGCGGAGTCGACGGAACACCGATCGAGTACGTCGCAATCGTGGGACGCAAACGCGGAGAAATCGAAGAGTAAGCGTGCCCGACAGAACTCCCCCGCGCCAAACGGGGGAGTCGTCCACGCGATTTTTGTTCAGCGTGGCGCTCCTCATGTTTGCATCGGGCCTCTCCCCGACCGCCGGGGCGCTGTCCATATTGCAATACAATCAAAAAGCGCCCGGAGTTTCCGGACGCTTTTATCAATTGTCGAGCTGTTTTCGCTGCCGCTACGACCGCGGATGCGCATCGTCGTACGCTTCCTTCACCGCGTCGCTGGAGAGGTGCGTGTAAATCTGCGTGGTGCTGAGGCTCTGGTGTCCAAGCATCTCCTGCACGCTGCGAAGGTCGGCACCGCGACGCAGCATGTGCGTCGCGAAGCTGTGACGCAGCGTGTGCGGACTGACGGACAGATCGAGTCCGGCTTCGAGCAGGTATTTGTCGAGCTTGCGCCGAACGCTACGCGTGCTGAGCCGCTTGCCGTGCTTGTTGATAAAAAGCGCTTCCGTATCGAATGATCCGCTGCGCCCGTCTTTTCGGCGCAGGTCGAGGTAGTGCAGAATCGCCTGCACGGCTCCCGGCCCCAGCGGAATGACGCGCTGTTTCTTGCCCTTGCCGCGTACCTGCACAACGCTCTGGCCGAGGTCGAGTTCGTTGGTGTTCAACGCGACGAGCTCGCTGACGCGCATGCCCGTCGAGTACAGCAACTCGAGCATGGCACGATCGCGCGCGCCCAGCAGCGTCGACTTGTCCGGGTTGGACAGAAGTTTCTCGATCTGCTCCACCGACAGGCACTTGGGCAGTTTCTTGTCCTGCTTCGGCGTGCGAATCGGCGCGACCGGATTCGTCGAAAGATAGCTCCGCTTCAGCAGGAACTTGTAAAAGCTGCGAAGCGTTGCCAATTTCCGCGCGACGGTGCTCTTGCAGTAGTTTTTGTCGCGAAGGTTCGCCATGAAATCGCGGACGACGTCGGTATCGATTCCGAGCAGCCGTTTGTTGATGTCTTCGCCGGTGGGGTTTGTCACCGCGCCGTTACCGTTCTTGTGGCCGTGCGTTCCGTTACTCTTGAAGAGATACGTTACGAACTGAGACAAATCGGCCGCGTAACACTTCGACGTATGCGGCGAAAAATGCCGCTCAGCGCGAAGATAATTTATGAATTGCTGAATGAGGCTGGCTTGTTCACTCATGGCTTGCTCGCTGCGTGCAAAGGAGGAAGAGCCCGCGCTTGTACTCGCTTGATAATCCAACATCGTCATTACACCCGTTGATTACGTTCATCCGACCAGATCACAGTTGGGTTCGAGCACTTTGCCGAGTTGATAGCTCAGCACCGCGGCGTCGAACCAGTCCAAAGGGCACATCGGATCCTGAGCGAGCCGGACGAGATTCGTCAGCAATTCCGGCTCGCGCCCCGTGTAATACTCGAACACAAAACGGTGAGATCCTTTCACCAGACTCAGGCTGCGTTTTTCAGCTACCATAATCAGCCTCTTCGGGGTCAACGGCGTCCGTGCCGTACTCTCTGACCCTTAACATCGACCGGATAAGCGACCAGGAGCAATAACGAACGTAAAGTTCCTGCGACTGTGCATATTTGCGCCAGCCATAGGCACTCTCATCGCCATCTCTTCTTTCGCCGTATTCCTCCATCTCGTCGAGCACGACTTTGTCAGATGCCTGAAAAACCCGCTGCACCTGCACGGTGGGCGCAAATTCCGCGTCGCGCGTGTCGCGCATCATCCGCGTGGCAGTCTGGGCAAACGGCTCATAGCCGGGGGCCGCGTCGGGTTTCACCGAATACCATTGCATCGTCATACTCAGAACCATCGGATCGTACGGATCAAACTCCGTGACCGCGGTCACGATCGTTGCGTCCGCACCGAA
Organism: Phycisphaerae bacterium; assembly: GCA_050245935.1. Classification (GTDB taxonomy): domain Bacteria; phylum Planctomycetota; class Phycisphaerae; order UBA1845; family Fen-1342; genus JALHOX01. The sequence goes on from JBFWWY010000201.1 coordinate 5,709, forward strand.
CTCTGTGGCCAAAGCCCGAGCCTGTACCGGCGACTCGATCCGCGCAAGTCCCGCGGTCGCCATCGCGGCGAGCGTGAGATTGACGGGGATCACGGTCACCGAATCGAAAGCGTTCAGCTCGGAAGCAATGCTGTCCGCAACACGAACGCCGTCGACAACTTCCGAACCTGACAGGTTGATGACAGGTGCCACCACGACTGTGAGCGGTTCAGAAGGCAAAGGCGGCGACATTTTCGCACGCGACGATGTCGCGCATCCGGCAGGAAACACGGTGAGGGTTGAAAAGAAGCAGGCGAAAAATCCTCCAGCTACCCTGTCTTTCCAAGCCGTCGACATTCAGGAGTGCCTCCGTCTTCACGGAGCCCAGCGCCCGATAATAGCGCACGAGGCCCCAGATGGCAAAAATTGTCCTAACATTCGCGTGTTTCGCCGCAGACCTTATTTATCGGCACGACGAGAGCGAAATTCGAGCCCGACGCAGGAGGACGTGGAATGACTCCTAACCTATTAACAGGCTTAGGCTTATATTTCTTCCGCCAATTCTGATTATTTTTATCGTACCCAGTGGGTCAAGGCTGACGCCGCTGCACACGCTGGCCCGGAAGCCGCCGAATCACGCCCTTGAGCTCGAGCGCGGTCAATGTGGCAAAGACCTCGGAAATGGGGAGCGAGGTAAGCTGAATAATCTCGTCCTGGAGGACGCCATCGGCGGAAATGGCGCAAAGAACGCGCGATTCCACTGCCGTCAGCGCGGGCGTGCGCGGTTGCGTTTCTGCTTGTTGGGAACCGGGTTCGACTGCATCGTGGGCCGGCCTCATTTTCACGCCAACGTCACC
>JBFWWY010000202.1:0-6542 GCA_050245935.1 Phycisphaerae bacterium
GGCCTTCCGTTGAACGAGTTCGCAACTCGACGAGGGTTGTGCGCCCGGTCGCGAATGGAACTGATTGCGCGCGTCGCGGATGCGGTTCATTACGCACATGAACGCGGCATCATCCACCGCGATCTGAAGCCCGCCAATGTCCTGGTCACAATCAACGACGGATACGAAGCATCTCATGAGCCTATTACGGCGCTCGAGTGCGGTGTGTCCGAGGCCTGCCGCGCACGTTATCAATGCGCCGGGCAACCGAAGATTCTCGACTTCGGCGTTGCCCGCCTGACCGATGCAGACCTAAAACTGGTCACCATGCATACGGAGGTCGGTCAGCTCGTCGGCACGCTTTCTTACATGAGTCCTGAGCAGGCAGCCGGACGGTCCGGCGTACTTGATCGGCGATGCGATGTCTATTCGCTGGGCATGATGCTGTATGAGCTTTTGGCGGGCCGGCCGCCTTACGACTTGCGACGACGTAGCATTTCAGAAGCTGCGCGAATCGTTCGGGAGGACGAGCCTTCGCTGCTGGGATCGATTGATTCGCAGTATCGTGGGGACATCGAAACCATCGTCGCCAAGGCGCTGACCAAGGAGCCTGAGCAGCGTTATCCCACTGCTGCAGCGTTAGCTGCTGACATCCGCCGCCTGCTGCGCCACGAGCCAATTGTCGCGCGACCACTCTCTTCGTTCTATCAAGCCCGCAAGTTTGCCCGCCGCAACAAAGGTCTGGTAGGCGGCGTGATCACGGCAGTGATCTGCCTCGTGGCGGGACTTTTCAGCACGTCGTGGTTCGCGTTGCGTGAAGTGCGTGCGCACCGGAATGCCGATCAAGCCCTCTATCATGCGAGTCTCGCCGCTGCTGGGGCCGCCCTGCGTGAAAGCGATATCGCTGCCGCGGAGCAGCATCTGCTGGCCGCGCCGCGGCAGTTGCGCGGCTGGGAATGGGACCATCTCTTCAGCCGGCTTGACCAGAGCATGGGTTCGGTCGCATTCGACCAGCATCTGACGAGACCAGCCGGTCAGGTATCGCGCGGCTGGGCGCAGGTGTGGTTCAGCGACGACAACCGGCAGGTCCACGTGGCGCAATACTATGTTCAGGACCAGCGGCTTGAATGTGCGGCCTGGGAAGCAGAGACGCTTGAACAGCGCTCCGCCTGGTTTGTAAGCGACGCGCGCGTCTTCGCACCGCTCGTCGGCGGGACAACGCTGATGGCGCTCGCGGATGAGCAGATCCGCCTCTATGACGCCGCAAACGGGGAACTGCACGATGCCATCAAACTGTTACCAACTGAACGGGAACGCTTGTTGATACGCTCGGCGATGCCGAAAGGGATCATTGACGCCGGCGAGCAAAATTTCCCGCTCGTCAGGCTTCGTCCGAATGAATTTGTGGTCTTTAGTGCTGATGGCCGTCGCGCGTGCAGGGCGGCGGGCGCGCATGTGAGCATCGATGATTTGTCGCGCGACGCAACGCCGATCGTTCTCGAGCCGCATGTCGAGGGTATCAACGACGCGGTGTTTACCCGCGACAATCGTTATCTCATAACGGCTGGCAACGACCGCCGCCTGGCCTGCTTTGATCTGGATCGCGGCGGGCTTCGCGTCTGGCAGCGTCCGAACGCCCATCGGGACGCGATTATGGCCGTGGCCGCCAGTCCTGATGGCACGACACTCGCTACTGGCGGGCAGGACCGTGTGCTCCGCCTCTGGGAGGCGAAGACCGGAGAGTCGCGCGGCACGCTGGTCGGACACCGCGCACCGATTCTGGACGTGGCGTTCAACGACGATGGGTCGCAGCTCGTCAGTTGCGCCTTCAGCAGGCTTTACATGTGGGAGACGGTTGCGGCGTCGGATCCCGATGTGCTCCGCGGCCATACGAGTTTTGTCCGATCGTTGGCGGTCAGCCCTGACGGCGCATTGCTGGCCTCCGGCAGCCAGGAGCTGCGCCTATGGGACGCACGGACGGGCGCCCTTGTGTTTGAACTGGCCGGAGGTCCCCAGGGAGCGTTCTTACGTTTGAGCTTCTCCACCGATGGGCAACGGTTGCTCGCTGTGCGAGACGCCGTCGTAGACAACGCGCACAGACCCTGCGGCCTCGTTTTGGATGTTCGCAGCGGCGAGGTGGTGCATTCATTCGATGAACCGGATGCAGGCTTCGTCTCAGCGAGGTTCAATTCAGGCGGGCAGCTCATTATACAAAACCGCAACGTGCTGCAGGTGCTCGATGCGCACACCTACGCGCCCGTCAGATCTGTCGAGCTCGCGACCACGTATTCTGATTTTGAACTCGCCGGTGAGCGCATGGCCGTTGTGAGTCCAGGTGAGCAGAGGGTCTTTGACCTGCCGTCACTGACAGTGCGCAGAACTTGGACTCACAAGTCGAATCTCATCCATTTCTTGATCCAGAACGGGGCTATGCTGGTTCTGCCAAGATCGGACAACGGGATCGCGCTCCTCGATGTCACCACCGGACGAGAGCGCGGCGTCCTGCACGGACACACCGGGAAAGTAACCTGTTTCTCAGAATGGCCACAGCACAACCTGCTGATCTCCGGCGCGGATGACCGCACGGTCCGCGTCTGGGATCTCAAGTCGATGGAGGAGCTTTGCGTTCTGCGCGGGCATGACGACAAAATCTGGGCGCTCGCTGTCACACCAGACGGCGAAACGATCTACTCAGCCTCCGGCGACTACACGATCCGCCGCTGGAATATGCGGCCACTACGCGACCTGCTTCGTGCTCGCGACCAATACCGCCACACGCAGCAACGACTGCAACCACTGGTCATCTCACTATTCGAACAATTGCGCGACGCACGTGCGGTCGCCGACCGAATCGAACAGGACAACTCCCTCACCGACCGCGAACGTCAAATCGCCCTTCAGCTTGTGCTTGCGCAGTCATCCACGCATTCGAACCATTGATACGTGGCAACGTCATCTTTGAGAGGGTCGCTTCCCAAAGTCGCTGCGCAATGAATTGTGATGTCGTCTCCGACCCGCGTACAAGGTTCGCGTGGGAGCATGTAACTTCGTTTCTAACTCGGCTGCGCGAGTTGACGGCGGTACTGCATTTTGAATGCTGAGCGCGGCGCTCGTTTGCGCCTACTTGCAAAAAAACGCGAATCGCGGTTCGTAAATTGCAGTCAACAGCTTCCGAGGCAACCAAAAGCGGAGTGCTCTTTATACTTGGTTGCTGGCGACGACCGAAGCCGCAAGCGCTGCTTCATCCGCGTCGAGGCCGTCGGCAAGATTCGCGCCGGACTGGTCGAGTTCCTGCAGGACATCGAACGGGCTCACGTCGCTTTGATTCGCAGCATGCAGAAGATTGAACGTGGAATCCGAAAGCTGATCGGCGTCCTGATCCTCCAGTCGTACGGAGAGTAATTCCATGATGCGGGCCGATTGCCGGATCGGGCTGTCGGTCGCACCCGCGACTTGCGCCACGGCATCGACGATCCCTGTTAGCAATTCAAAGTCAGTCAGCGCGCCGGTCGCCGCCGCCAGCGACACAAACACATCGGCTGCAGCTTCGGCGTCAATACCGTTATTTTCGAGAGAGGAGATCAGCACCGCCGCGTCGGCAGCGGATTCAAATATCGACTCATCCGCCTGTTGATCGGCGACCGCCGCCACAATTCTCACTTGCTCAGAAACACCCAAAAACGAGTTTCCATCAGCGAGGGCGTCAATCATCTCTGCGAGCGTGAGCATTGCCGCGTCCGCAGCCGCTGCGCCGGTCAAGTTCTGCAGGGCATCGGCACGATCGTCAAACTCAGCCGCTGCATCGGCGTCACTCCCGGTATCGTTCAAGGATTGCGCGAGCAGCGCGATCAATGCGTCTAGTGCTTCATCCGGAGATTGAACAGATTCATTGGAATTCGATCTTGCGTTTTCGGCGGCCTCTTCCAGTTCACGAAGGTAGTCTTCAAACTCCTCGACCGTAATCTCAAAGTTCACCGCTTTGGCCGCCTGGCGCGTCGCGCGATGTTTGTCGGCGTCGGAAGGACTCGGACAATCGTTCTCCTCCGATTGCCGCGCGTCGCTGCCGATTTTCTTCAGGCGTGAAACCGTCGACCGAGCAGAAGGGGGCACTCCCTCACTGGCCGCCGCGGCTTCGTCCGCGCGCTGCGGCTCATCGTCGCTCGACTCGTCATCTTCGTTTTCATCACAGTCTTCGGGAGCTTCGTCTTCGTCTTCGTCTTCGGGATCGGGGGTTCCGTCTGCGTCATCGTCAATGTCCCAGCGATTGAGGAGAAAATCTCCATCCACGTCGAAGTCCGCTGAATTCGGTACGCCGTCTCCATCAACGTCGGGATCTTCGTCGTTCGCGATGCCGTCATCATCCACATCGGGATCGTCTTCGTTGGCGATCCCGTCATTGTCGATATCCGGATCTTCGGCATTCGGCAGCCCGTCGCAATCGCGATCCGGGCCATCGATCGGGCTGAAGGGATCGAGGCCGAGACTGATCTCCTCCAGAATCGTCAACCCGTCGCAATCCACGTCGGCGCTCAGGACGGCGGCGACGCAGTCTGGGACGAGCAACCCCGTTTCGTCATCGCGGCACGCGTCTCCTACCGCAGCAGCAACTTCCGCGGGAAGGCTGGAGAGCGAGGGAATCCCTGCTGTGCCAATCAGTCGTTTGGGGATTTGCGGTCCGTTCGCGGACTGTAGTCGTGTTTCGTTTTCGGCACTCGCAGATAGTACGCCGGAAGTCGGCACACACGCCGCAACAGAAATCAGCGCATAACCAGCAAAGAAAGGAAGCGTCAGTCGGCACATTGGCGAACTCCGCAAGAAGAGCATTGTGCAAGAAACGCAAGGAGCGGCCGGCCGAATTTCTTCGGCGCGGCCGCTCGAACAGGTGTTACTCGACTGAGTAGGTCAGATAGACGTTCATCTGGCACGGGCTCGAACCCTGAATCAGCGTCGATGCGATCACCGTGCTGGTCGTGCCCGTCGCGTTGATGGTGTACGACTGTGAGAACGTCAGGATCTCGTCGTCGTTGCCGGAATCACTTTCATTCGCGACACCGTTGGCATTGAACGATCCACCAACCGGAACCACAAATGCGAACGTCCAGTTGGTACGGTTTGACCCGCTCGTGAATCCAGGCAGCGAATTCGGGAGATTGTCGTCCGATACGTCGTAGCGGTTGCCGTTCGACGTTGCGCCCGACTGATCCTGCAGCCCGCCAGTGACGTCGAATTCGAAATCCCACACCCATTCGCCGGCGTTTTGGCCGTCGCCGTCGTCACAGTCATCCAAAATCTGGGCGTCAATGTACTCGGCGACAACCAGTCGATCGGGCAGTAGCGGATTGGTCTTGGCGACACGGCCGCCTTCGTCGGTGACGATTTGCGTCACTTCGCGCTGATCGGAACGGCTGTCGCTGTCCGTATCAGCACTGAGCGGGTTGGTGCGATCGGCAGTGTCCTGCGGAGATTCCGGTCCAATGCCGTCCGCCCCGAGCCATTCGGCGTAGTCGTTCAGTCCGTCGTTGTCCGAGTCGGCTCTGTATGCCAAGGAGCGAACGATGACGGGTGCGGGTACGTTGACCAATTGCACGATCCAGTCCGTATCCAACTCGTGTGCATCGGACAATGCATCGCCGTCGGTGTCCCACTTGTTTACGTTGGTTCGGAGTCGGTCTCCCGCCATCGGATTGGGATTGACGTAGAAGCAGTTTGGTGCGCTGCCGCAACGACTCTCGGCCTCTGCCAACGCCGCCTCGCTGTAGTAGTTGTCAACATCATCCGGATCGAATTCCAGTCCGTCGCGCTTGCCGTCGCCATCCGTGTCGCGCGAGGTCGGATCTGATCCGATGGCACGCTCGTAGACGTCGGGCAATCCGTCGAGGTCCGTATCGGCGCGGTCGGGGTCGGAATAAGTGCGGTACGTTTCGGTACCGGTTGGCTTCACCACGGTGACGATCCAACCTGCTTCCTCCTCGGCGTCGAAGAGACCGTCGCCATCACGGTCGGTGACGTCGCCGGCGTCGCGGCGATTCGGATTCGTTCCCAGAACGACTTCCCGTCCGTCGCTGATGCCGTCAAAGTCTGTATCGCGATTTACCGGGTCGGTCGCGTACATGCGTGTATGGATAGCGCGCAAGTATTCGTCGCCGGCGGGAAGGCTGTCGATGCGATGGTTCAATCCACCGCTGATCAGCACTGTTCCCGGCGCGATGTTGTTCGAGGGTACGTTGAATTCAAGGATGTCGTCGGTGCCCGCGGTGATCATCGTGGAACGAATGCCATCGAAACCTTCCACCAGACGTTCGATGAAACCGGCGTTGTCGTCGCCGGCGGGCTCGGTTTCCAGAATACCGTTGGGGCCGGGAAGGATGACAATGCGTCCACCCGTGACCACTTCGCCGAGACTGTGGACCTGCACGTCGTCACCGGCGGCCGTCGTGCTCACCAGTCCATCGCCGCCGTCGATGACAGCCGCGTCGGTGTAGGGCAAGACGCGAAGAATATTGTCGTTCGTCGAGTCGTTGTCACCATCGAACAGGACAATATCAAAATCGCCGTCGAGCTCG
>JBFWWY010000203.1:0-6459 GCA_050245935.1 Phycisphaerae bacterium
ACGTAAGGACGGACACGATTCAACAGGGCAGGTTAGCGGGTATGCGCAAAGTTGCAGACAATTGTCAAAACTCGTAAGAAGAGAATCAATATAACGCTAAATCGGTTCACACTATATAGTTGTATAAGCCGAAAGAAAGTCGGCGAACGTTTGCGTTCGGGGGGCCTCTCGCGCAACAATTGCACGATCGGCGAACCATCCGGACGAAGAGGGTCGAACTCAGCCTGTGGCTGAAATCCGCCCCCGGATCTTTGAGGTGATACATGCCTGTTTCGTTCAACAGGAACTGCTTGATCGTTGCCGCGATCCTCACTGCTCCTGCCTGTTTCGCGCTGGATATCGGTGATCCCGCTCCCGCACTTTCGATCACCCAATGGGTGAAGGGTGAGCCGGTATCGATCGCCGACGGGCGCGACAAAAACGTGTTCGTCATCGAATTCTGGTCGACCTGGTGTCCGGCTTGCCGTCGCAGCATTCCTTACCTCTCCAGTATCCAGGATGACTTCGGCAAGAAGGGTGTCGTCGTGGTCGCTGTGACGGACGAGCAGAATGACGTGGATGCTGTTCGTCGATTCGTGAAGAAACACGATGAGGAAATCCATTACACGATCGCGATTGACAGCAAACGGGAAACGAAAGCAGCATATTTCGGCGAGGCAAACGTCGAGTCTTTGAATTACGCGTTCATTGTTGACAAAGAAGGCAAGATCGCCTGGCAGGGACCGACGCGCCGCGGGCTGCGCAAGGCGCTGAGCCGCATTGTCGCCGGCGAATCCGGTCAGGATGAAACCCGGCAATGGTACAGCGGCCGCATGTTGGCCCGGATGTACCTGAAAGTGGTATCCGAAGGTAACCAGCCGGAAAAAGCTAAGGCGCTGGGCGCGCGCGCATTCGACCTGATGAAAAATGACGCGAATGGACTCAATCTTCTTTCCTGGCAAATTCTCACCGATCAACAAGTTGTACATCGCGACTACGCTTTCGCACTTCAGCTCGCGACGCGCGCCGATGAGCTGATGGGGCATGAAGATCCCGCGGTGCTCGACACCCTAGCGCTCGCGATGTTTGAGAACAGCGATGTGGACGGCGCGATCGAGACGCAGAAAAAAGCCATCGAACTCTGCGAAGACCCTCATTGGAAGCGAGAATTCGAGGGTCGTCTCAAGCGGTTCGAGGACGCTCGAAAGTAATCAGAAATTCTTCCGGGTGTGCACGGCTCGTCGCCTGACAAGTCGCTTGTCGCGCGTCGCAGCGCAAGGATTGATCGGGTTGCGCGACGGTAGGCGTATCAAATCGCAGATCATGCGCTCCGAACCCGCATTCTTCAATCCGCCCCTGTTTGATACAATTTCCAGACGACCGGCGTCGCCGTGCATGGCTCATTATCGCTGCTGAGGAGGCTTTTCAAATGACTGGTATCGTTTTGACTTGCACTGTGATCGCAGCATTTCTGACCGGTGCGGCGGGAGAACTGGGTACGCCGGCGGCTTCCCTCGAAATCAGTGACTGGGTGAAGGGCGCGCCGGTCAAGATCGGACAGGATGGGACGCATCAAGCATACGTTGTGGAATTCTGGGCAACCTGGTGTCCGCCTTGCCGCACGAGTATCCCTCATCTGACAGCGCTCCAGCAGAAATTCGGCAGCGACAAGGTCGCAATCATCGGCGTCTCGGCGGAAGAGGCCGCGCGTGTTCGCGAATTCGTCGATGAGATGGGCGACAAAATGGGTTACACGGTCGCGGTCGATTCCGAACGCAAGACGACGGCCGGATATATGGGTGCCTTCAAAATCAACGGCATTCCTCATGCATTTGTTGTCAACAAGGCAGGGGACGTTGTCTGGCACGGGCATCCCATGGACGAGGCGTTTGAAACCGCGCTTGCCGATGCCGTTGCCGGGAAGCTGGATCCTGCGGCTGATCGCGTTCAGACGCTTGCCGACGCATATTTTGCAGCGGCGCTGGAGCCGAGTGCCGACAGTTCTCCGAAACGCATCATTGATCAGGTTCTGAAGGACTCCGCCGGCAACGTTGCAATTCTCACCGGGCTTGCGTCCGCACTGGCGGAAAAGTCCGAGGGGGATGCCATCATGCGACGGCACGCATTTCAGCTCGCACACGCCGCTGTGAAGGCGACGAAAGCCCACAATCCGCTGGCGACAGAAACGCTCGCCGCGATTTACTTCCGCGATGGAAACCTGCCGCGTGCCATCCGTTACCAGAAGCTGGCGATCCGTGACACACCGGCGGATAGCCCTGAATTGTCGGCTCGGGAGGCCAAGCTCGCAGAGTATCACCAAGCGAAGCCCCAGACGGATCCTGCGAAGGAATCGGATACCCCTGCCGAGAGCAGTGGAAAAAAGGTCGGTTAGGTGGAAGCTTCCTCTCCGTGGAGTCCATTGGGGCTATGGGCACAGATTCAGCGTCCCGTGATCGGCATGCTGCATGCGCCGGCGCTACCCGGCGCACCCCGCAACGCGCTGCCATTCCGCGACATCATCGAGTTCGTTCTGCGCGATGCCGAAGCATTGGTGACCGGCGGCGTCGACGGGCTGATGCTCGAGAACTTCGGCGATGCACCTTTCTTTCCCGATGCCGTCCCTCCTGCGACCGTGGCCCAACTTGCGATCCTTGCCGATCGTGTGCGACAACGCTTTGACCAGCCGCTGGGCATCAACGTGTTGCGCAATGATGCCCGCAGCGCTCTGGCGATTGCGCAGACCGCCGGGGCACAGTTCATTCGCGTAAATGTGCTATGCGGAGCGCGGGTCACCGATCAAGGCGTGATAGCCGGTGCGGCGCACGACCTGCTTCGGGCCCGCAACGTCGCGTCGTCGGCGCCGATTGCGATTTTTGCGGACGTCGACGTCAAACATTCGTCGCCGCTGGGGATTCCGCGCGCGATCGCAGACGAAGTGCAGGATCTGGTGCTCCGCGGCGGGGCGGATGCGGTGATCGTGTCCGGGGCGGGCACAGGCAAGCCGGTTGACATCGATCACCTTCGTGAAGTTCGTGAGGCGTGCTGCGGCAGACGAGTATTGGTAGGGAGCGGCGTGTCGACGGAGAATATTCGGCAACTCGCCACGGCCGCCGACGGGTTTATCGTTGGTTCATCGTTGAAGCAACATGCGCGAATTGGAACCGCGGTTTGTATCGATCAGGTCCGTCGGCTGGTCTCGCTTGCACGCGACTGAAATTTTCATTTCCAATCGAACGAGCGCAAAGAAAAAACCTGCTCCGGTTTTATCCAGAGCAGGTGATCGTCTGCGTTCTGTCAGAGGAGAGGGCCGTAGGCGCCCAATTATTGCCCGATTAACAGGTCTTGGAAGCCCTGTCGCGGCCACTGATTGTCACCGGACGGTCCCAGGTTCCGAATGTTGGCGGTGGGAATATTCGACCGAATCTTAATCAGCGCGGAGCCGCCAGTGGGATAAACATCAAGACGGTAGTTCGGGCCTCGCGCCAACATATTCACGCCGGCGGTCGACGTATTGAGGTTTACCGCTTCGGCCGGATCCGGAGAAATCATGCGTTCTGCATACGTCGATCGTGCCGAACCGTCCAAAAATGCGACGTTGTCGGTATTCACACGCTTATGCCATCCGACCAGATTCACCGGGTTCGCCACCCCGTTAACGTTTCCGTTTCTTCCGATCATGTTGAAGAACAACGGCTCGCCGAACGCGATGGTATCGCCGATGTTCGGGATGGACGAAAGACGGTGACCGGAGGGAGACATAGTAAACGCGAAAGCGATATTTCCGCCAGTCGAAATGCTTGCAAAGCTTCCACGATAGCTATTGCCTCGGGAAGGATAAAGAGCCTGTCGCTTAGCCTCGTTGTCCATGTCGTCAATGTCTTCTTCAAACGGATAGCCGGTATCCGAAGGACATTCGAACAACTTCATGTTGTACCGATCGTTGACGCCAATGCCATTGTAAATGTACTGATTCAGGGGACGATGTCTTGCAGCATACTTTGCACCGGTTGAAAACGTCGGCGTTTGCGTGACGCCATCCGGCATCAGTTCCGCACACCAAATCGATGCACCGGCGCTCACAATCGCGGCTTCGCGACCATCCGATCCTCCCCAGGTCCACCAGGACAAATACAAGAACTCTGGGAAAGACAGCGTCTGTGGAGTACCGTTCGGGGGTGCTGGGCAAAACGCCCGCTGCATCGGAAACGCATGTTCGCGCGCATCCTCGTTCGAATAACCCGCGATACCCGTCGCGATTTGCTTCATGTTCGCGAGGCACACGGCACTTTTGCCTTGTTCACGCGCTTTTTGAAGGCTGGGGATCAGGATCGAGATCAACAACGCGATGATCGCGATCACTACCAGCAGTTCAATCAGCGTGAACCCCTGTCGTCTCATAACTCTCATGTACGGTCTCCTGTCACTGTTTCGCCAATGCGGCGAATGGAATAGGGGTATGAAACAAAATGCTTCAAGGTTCAAAACAATGGAACCGGCCGGTTTCTTCCAACACGGTTCATAATTTCTTGTTGTTTTTCCGCCCCATTGGCGTTCCTGCTGTCGATTGGGTGAGATCGACACTCGCAAGAATCGACAATTCCCAACGAGATAATATTAGGGCACCAAGCGGTGGATATCAAATGTTATTATTATCGGACCTGTTTGTGCTGGCACGATGTACCGCCGAAAGCGCCAACCCGCTCCCGTGTTTCCCTTTATTCCGTTGCAGTTTGCCGATCCGCGGGCGAAGTCGAAACTTCAGAGAAAGTAAGGAATGGGGTCAAGCGCGCGACGGTTATCGGACCGACACCCCGCACCTGTTCCAGGTCGGCGGGCGATCGATACGCCGGCCCGCCGTTGTACGCTTCTCGAAACGCAATGATCGCGTCGGCCGTCTTTTCACCGATACGCGGTAACAACATCAGCTCATCTCGCGACGCAAAATTGGGATCGAGAAGCAACTCGAGCTTCGCGGCGGGGAGGGGAGTCGTGTTTTCGCGCGACCAGAATGACAGCGAATATGTTACCAGCAGTGCCAGCATCACAAACAAGACGCCGACCTGCGCGGAACGGCCGGGCGGCGGCTGCGGCGGCTCGCTTGATTCGCAGCGATTGGATGTGCCCGGGGTTTCCAATTTCGTCCATTCCCAAACGAGAATCGGAGTGCCGAAGGCGGATTGAAATTCCGCTAATTTTCCGGCGGGTGACGTAAACGCGCCCGCAACTGTTTCAGCGCGTCATAGGCCGGTCGGGAAGTAAGGTCCGCAGCAATCAGACCACTCGTCGGGATGATTCCCCGACTGTTGTCACAGAATTCGCGGAAGCAAACGGTTTCGACGTAGGGCTTGGAAAGCACCAGTTCCGCGACGCTTTCGAGCCATTCACTCTGATTCTGCTCATTCCAACTGGAACGCCAGAAGCCGGCATCCGATTGCGCCGGCGACGACGGTGCTCCCAACGCCGTCACGTGGATGGGTTTGCCGAAGTTTGCAAGCCGATCGACCAACGTGCTGATCTGCAAATGGTCTCGCAGGTGATATCCGTCGCTTTTCACGCCAAACAGAAACTGTACGCCGAATCCGTCCACCGGAATCGCACCCTGAACAATCATGTCCGCATACAACATCGGCGGAATGGTTTGCTGGTTCCGGGCATAGTACTCGCCCCACGGCTGCGTGATGTCAATCAGAACCTTCGCGCGCGGAGCAGCGGCGCGCGTGACATTCGCGGCCATGCGCGTCAGCTCCATGATCTGTTCAAAACTGAACGCCAGCGCGTTGTCGCCGTGCAGACCGCCGGCGATGATCCACGTGGACACGCGATCAGCGAAGCGGGACACAGTCTGCTGCAGATACTGCTGCGCGTATTCAAAGATCGTTTCGAAGTCGTTTTCCCAGATGTACATCCAGTCGGGCACGAAACGGACGCCGAAATTCATGATGGGACCGGCTGTAATCGCGAGACCGTCGGCGAGCATCGTATTTACGCAAGACTCGACCGCATCGTACGAAATGCCCGCCTCTTTCGGCTGAATATCTCGCCAGATAAAGGGTACGGTGACAAAGTCGCACGACTCTTTGAGCAACCCGCGAAGACGTTTGTCAGGTTTGAGCGTTGGAAGCGCGGCACCGAAGAAGCGACCGTTGAATCCGCCGGTGTCGTGCCGACGCTTGAGAAAAACCGACGCGTGAAACTTGCACATGTCGTCGGAAGCCAGCATCGCTTTTTCCAGCGCAACGGAAGACTTTCTGGCACACTCTTCCGCATTCTCCGCCACTTTGAGGGCCCCGACAAAGAGCCCGCGCGCCGCGTCGATCGGCTTTGCAAAGCTTTCCATTCCCGGATAGTCGAACAGGCCCCATTCTTCACGTTTGGTATTGATGCGCATCAGCCGATGGCGCGCCAGCTCCAGCGGCAAATTGTAGGGTTTTTCGCGCTGGGGGAGCCGCGTCGTTTCGAGTTGAAAAGAACCGACTTCGG
>JBFWWY010000204.1:0-6426 GCA_050245935.1 Phycisphaerae bacterium
TTCCAACCGGGCGGCGGATCCGTGCGTTTGGGGATCGTGGCGACGCAGAACGTCGACGGGAAATTCCTCGCTGTGGATCGGGTCGCGGCAAATTCGCCCATGGCGGGCGTTATCCAAGTCGGCGATCGTATTGTCGGCTGCGATAAAAAGCGGTTTGCGACGGTCGAACCGGCACAGGAATTTCGGCAGGCGCTGATCGAGCGACCGCACGCGCGCTGGATTGATCTGATGATCGAGCGGGGTGATGCCCGGGCCGTCAATCGCAGAATTCCGATCCCGTTTTTCAATCCGGTGGAGGCGCTGCGCCGCTTAGAAGCATTGCAGTCGCTGGTTTCCGAGATTTCGTACGCGGAATATCGGGCACCCAATGAGTCGCCGGAGCGACGACTGCGTTTGAAACTGCAGTCGATGTCCCCCGCCGACGAAACCGATCCCGCCCAGCGCGTACAGCCGCAGTCCGCTGAGTCAAAGGAAGAGCCCGAATCTGACGGGAATACGTCGGGAACTACTTCGAGCGAACCGCGATGATGAAGGTGTCGCCGCCTTCGATTTCCCACCCGCCCCAGCACTGAAACGCCTTGCAATCCATCGTGACTTCGGTGTCATGTTTCTTACGCGGCTTTCCGTCGACTTCCTGCGCGATTTTGACGTGAAGGCGGATGCGTTTGCCGTCGCGCTTGATCGGCCGAATGCCGACAACGTATTTGTGCGGCAGGTCGATGACCTTTGCTTTTCCCATGTCGGTGGTTTTGGTCTCGCGCTCTTCCAGTTCGAGGCCGGTGAATTTGAAGCCCTGGGCCCGCAGGCTCCGCGCGAGTTTGGCAAGTTCCGGGGAGATTTTGTCGTTCTTGGTAGTGGCACGAATCGCCAACACTTCGAGCTCGACTTCGTCTTCTTCGCCGGCCTGCACCGGAGATACCATCCACGCCGCGCTGCCGACAAAAACGGCGAGTAGCGAAAAACGGATTGCTCGATGTATCCATTTTCGATCGGGCAACTGCCGCTCCTCTACAACGAAGAATCCGCTTCTTCGTTTTCGACGACCCAGATGAATGCACATTCTGCTTCGTCACCGCCGCACATCACGAACGATGAATCGCCATCAAAGACCTCAATTTCAAGGATCTCCGCATGTGCGTCAAACGACAACGGCATATCGTCCGCCCGCAAGGGTGTGAACCAGGAAAGCGAACCGACCATCAGCACACAAGCGGCCGCAGCGGCCATAGGCCGAAGAATCCACGGCGTCCGAGCGCGGCGTGAGGAAGCAGCGCCTCCGGGCGCTGCTGCGCTGTGCGTGGAAATACCTTGCCACACCATGTCCCATTCCGCGGCAGCGGGCAATTTTTGGACGAAGGCCAGCGGTGGAGATTGCCGTGATTCCAAAGCACGGAGCTGACTGCCGGCTCCTGGGTGGGCGTTGGCATGCGCTTCGAGCTTCGCGATTTCATGCGGCGTGAGCGCATCAATCCCGAGGGCCGCAATCCTCGCAAGCATGTTTTCAAATTCTCGGGGGTTCATTCCGCACCTTCCGCGTCGCTGAACTGCGACGCCAATTCCGGCAACATTTCGCGGAGACGTTTCCGCGCATGATACAAGCGACTCATGATCGTTCCGATCGGCACACCCAAAACGTCCGCGATTTCGCCATACGTCATGTCGCCGGTCGCGTAGAGGGAAATCACTGACTTTTGCGCCGGCGGCAGGGCGTCGATCGCATCCTGCACGGTCTTGACCATCTCCGCATCTTCGAGCTCAGCGCCAACCTCTTCGACAGACACGCTGAACACATCGCGGTTTGCGATCTGCGGGCCGGATTCATCTCCGCCGTCGAGCGAGATCGCAAGTCGGACATTTCTCTTTCTCAGCAGGTCCAGCGCTCGATTCGAAACAATCCGCAGAAACCACGTCTTAAATGACGAATCGCCCTGGAATCGCTCCAAATTGGCAAATGCCCGAATAAACGCATCCTGGACCACATCCATCGCATCCGCATGGCGTCCGGTAATCCGCATGGCCACGCGGTACGCAACGTCGCGAAACCGCAAAAATAGCGCCTCTTTCGCCGACGCATCGTTCCGGCTGGCCGCCGCTACGATGGAATTCACCTCTTGATCGACGTTTCCGGGCGGCAAGCTATTCAATCCCATTTCGACATTTTTTCATTTTCGACAATTCTGCTCGATTCACGACGATATTGCACCACTGCGGCGTGAATATTCGCAGGATTTTGGCCGTCCATCCGACGCACTCGGGCAGGATGCGTATCCGAAACGTCGAATGCGAACATCCACGGAAACAGACGACTGCCCGAACCTGAAACACTCGCACCATTGAAAGGAGCGAACCATGAAACGGCTCTTGATTATCGCAACGGGATTGGCTTTGTCCGGATCGAGTCTGGTGCTGGCCGGCGTCGCGCGATCGGTATCGGTCGCGAGCAACGGCGGTTCGGCGACCTCCACGGCGACTTCCATCGGAAATTCGAATGCCACTTCCATCGCAGCGGCCACCCGCGGCGGGCAGGCGGTTTCCAATGCAAACGCAATCGCAACCGGAAACAGCTTTGCCGACAGCCGGTCGGTCGCGACCGCAGATCACGGCGTCGCGCTCAGTCATTCAAACGCTGATGCGCGCGGGATTTACGGCGGCTCGGCCATCGCGGACAGCGAAAGTATTGCCGGCACCGTCGGCGGCGTCGCGGTCAGCAACAGCGACGCAATTGCGGAAGGCACGCGCTACGGGACCGCGATCAGCCGATCGAATTCGGTGTCGACCAGCGTTTACGGTCGTTCGATCAGCGGTGTCCGCGCGGTGAGCCGGGGAGATCTCGGCGGCGTCGCGATCAGCGATGGCGGTGCGGTGGCCGATACGTTCGGCGGCGTGGCACACAGCGACGTCGAAGCGGTCAGCGATGCCGGATACTTCGGTCGCGCGGTGTCGAACAGTCGCGACGTGACGATCACGCGGGGCGACTTTGGTCGCCGGTCGAATGTGATCAGCGTGAATCGGGCACGAAGCGATTTTCGGGGAAATGGTGCGTTTCGGGATGTACGCGGCTTCCGCGAATCTCGCGGGCGTACCTGGTAAACGGCAAGCCGGATCGAAGCGCGCCGCGCTTCCGCGCCCGGCAAGCTGTACGAACTGAACCAGCCATACCGGCGTCCCCCCTTGCAGCACGCAAGGGGGGCTTTGTTTGTGCGTTGCGGGGATTTGGGGGCATAATGGGAGGATGGACTGGATTCAACGCACTTTTACGACCGGGCAACTTCTCATCTTCCTGGGAGTCATGGTGGGCCTGCTTGTTGTCACCGTGTTGTTGCGGCGCACGAAAGAGGCCTTTCGTGACGCGAAGCGACGCAGCACACTGCGTCAACATGCAAAGCAACAACAGGCACGAACGGAGGAAGTCCATCGACTGGCGGATCAGATCATTGCAACAAGCTCGACGGAGACGATTGCCGGCTACGAAATCGTGCGTCAGGTAGAGGCGGTTTTTGTAGAAGGCTGCAAGACGCCGGAAATCGCCGTCCTGGAGGCCAAAGCGATCGCGGCGCGGAAGGGCGGTAACGCCGTGACGAATCTGAAGGCGACACGTGCCGCGAATGGGAAATGTGCGGCGAACGGCGATGCGGTCATTGTCCGGTCGCTCGGGTAAGCGCGGGCGGGCCCGCGGGATCTCATCAAAAAAGCATCGCATCCGAAAAGCGGATGCGATGCTGTCATTTTATTACAAAAGTGCAGTTGGGGCTGCAAGTGTGCGCCTAGCGGTTTCCGTATCCGCCGCCGCCACCACCGTAGCCGCCGCGACCACCGCCGCCGCCGCCGCCGCCGCCACGACCGCCACCGTATCCGCCGCCGCCGCCGCCACGGGGGCGATTTTCGCGTGGGCGTGCTTCGTTTACGGTAAGACTGCGGCCATCGTGATCGCTGCCGTTGAGGGCGTCGATCGCAGCCTGCGCTTCTTCATCCGAACTCATTTCGACAAAGCCGAATCCTTTGCTTCGGCCGGTTTCACGATCGTGGATCACTTCTGCGCTTTGCACTTCTCCGTAGTTGGACAGCAATTCCTGCAAATCTGAACTGCTCACCGAGTAGGCCAGGTTGCCTACGTACAACTTTTTCGCCATGACTGGCATCTCCGAACACGAACCATCGGCCCAACAAGCAACCGTTCTTTCCGGGCCGAGATAGAAAGCAATGTAATCCCGCGTGGGGAAATTGGAGCGTAGTCGAAGCGTGAGACGCAGGAGGCGAAAGTGCCACGCACCGAGAAACCCGGCATCGAACCCGTTCCGGGCGCAGAGTGTAACTTCCCAGGAATTTGAATGCAACGGAAAAGCGGTGAGCAACGCGCTCTCCGGCCGCAGCGACAGACGAGCGCGCTGTGGACGATTCGAGACTAATTCTTCGGGTTTTGGGAGTCGCAATCGTGCTGAATTTCACAAAGTTCGAAACGATCTGAAGCGGCATCCACGCAGTCCGAATGATGATTATTGACATTGACGATGCACTGGGCGCGTTTCACGGGATCGTTCTCGTAAACGGTGTTACAAGTTTGGGTATCGGCGTCCTTGTTGTCATCGCACTGATTCACATCGAAATCAAAGCAGGTCATACAGCTTTCGCAATTCGATGGATTGCAAGGGTCAACCCGGTGATTTCCGGCGACGTCATCATTCTGCGGAGGGACATTGGTTTGAGTATTGCCGTACTTGCCAGTGTATCGAGGTTTCTTGATCGTTACCTCCTTAAAATCAGGAAAATGCTGATCAGACTCCACGAACACATTGGGGCGAGATTTGTCGAGCCAAACACCATTGTTATAGCATGCGTGCGTGTAGCCTTGACTCCATAGGTATAACGATGTCGTCGCGTAAATGCTTGTGGCACCTGCGCGAGGTTCGAACTCAGGTCCGGCATACCAGTAGTTGATCTGAATTCTGACTTCCGGATACGCCTTGGCAAAGGACACCAGATCGTCGTAGAAGGCGGGCACAGTGCCCTTGTACTCGCCTACGACAACGACACGATCCCAAAGTCCGAAGTTCAACTGTTCGACGAATTTCTCCACAGAATGGACGACAAGCGCCGGCTGCGACGTCCGCGTCCACAATCGCTCGAATTGCACCGTACCAATCGTCTGGTCTGAATAGATGAGAGTCGCGGCAAGCGACTGCGAGGAAGTGATCGAGGCCAAAATGATCAACAGATTTTTGCCGATACGCGTCATAATTTTCTCCGTTTCGTTGTAAAACGACCCCCCCCCCGCTCGAATGAGCAGGTCGATGGGACGGGAGAATTATGGCAAGAGTCGCCGCAAAACGACGGGATCTCGCCAAAACGCACTATCGGCGGATTTCATCAAAGAGTCAAGGAAATCAGCCATCGTTTGAAGAGTATCCCGGTAGGGACCTCTGAAAAATCATACGACCCTTGTTCGATTCAGTGTCTCCTGCGTAGAAAACCCGATGTTCTGGAATCGCAACGGGATTTTTCAGAGGTCTCGGTAGCGATTTCAGAATTGCGAAGGGTATTTTTGGGTGCTTACTGGTGAAACGCAAGCATTCCAATGCCAATCAAGCCAGCAGAATCTGTAGTCAGCGCAGCCCCACAAATCTGGAAGGCTGCGGGCGTGAGCATGCTTCGTCGAAGAGAGAATGCTGCTGATGTGAGGTCAACGAGCCTGGGATTGTGATCCATGACGCCGCCGCCGAGCGTCAGTTCGTCCGGCTGGTACAGGTGGACGATTTGGAGGATGCCGATGGCAAGCGCCTCTGCGGCGCGATCGAGCGCCGTGTCTTCCACACCTGCCCCGTCCGGCGAAATGTGTGATTTCAGGATTGCGCCGGCGGCACATGCGGAAAGACTACCGGGGACGCCTTGATCGTTGTTGTCGGTATCCGGAGGATTGGGGTCGACGATGAGAAATCCGAGGTGTCCGGGCCCACCGTTGGTGTGACGTACCAGTTGTCCGTCGAGGATGACGCCGCCGCCAATGCCGGTGCCGATGGAGAGATAGACGAATCGGGCGGGTCGATCATCGCGCGCGTGCCACTGCGCCCAGGTTGCGGCGTTGACATCGTTGTCGATATAGACGGGTGATTCGAGGGCATCCGCGAATAGTTTGCGGATGTTCACGCCTTCGAGCGCGGGCAAGTTGACGGCTTTCTTCATGATGCCGGTGGTGCGATCCCAGATGCCCGGGACGGCGATGCCGGCGTGGTGTGCCTGTGGCAGATCCGGATTGCCAAGCTCGGCCCGCAACGCTTGGAGCAGCGCGGCGAGTTCGTCGGGATTTCCGCGCGCCGGCAGTTTGCCGATCGCGGATTTTTCGACCCTTCCGTGGCGGTTTACGAATCCGGCGCGGACGTGACCCCCGCCGATGTCGACCGCGAGTGCGACCTGATGGGCTGGTTCGCGATC
>JBFWWY010000205.1:0-6382 GCA_050245935.1 Phycisphaerae bacterium
GGCGATCTCGGTGAGCGATATCGGTCCATTTGTCGCGCTGTTGACGGGCGGCTGATTGATTCGACCTGAAGAGCCTTCATCCAACGCGCTTCGCAACTCCGTAACCCGGCGTTATCCGGTCGACTGCATCGCGGCGGCGATGCCGTTGATGCTCAGATGCAACGCCGACTGCAAAAGTGCGCGAGTTTCGTCATCGTCCGCGGCGTCAAACCTTTCGAAAAGCTCAAGTTGCAGCAGGTTGAGGACATCGGTGCGCGGATTGCGCCGCGCAATGGCAGCCTGAATGACTTTTGCGTTGTCGAGCAGTTCCTGCTGGTTTGCGATGGTCATCAAATGCCGCCGGGTCCGCTCGAATTCCGCGACGATTCGTTCGTGGAAATTGTGCGGACTGCGGTTGGCGTACTGCGCTGCAATCGCCATGCGTGCACGCGCGAGTTCCTGGATCGCGTTGTCGACAAAGGTCTGGAACGCCGGCCACGCGCGATACAGCTCGCACAGCCTCGAAAGATTCTCTTTCTGCCTATTCACAACCGCTTCAATCGCCGAACCGACACCAAACCAACCCGGCACGTTATAGCGCATCTGCGTCCAGGAAAAAACCCAGGGAATGGCGCGAAGGTTATCGAAGTCAACTTTGCCTTTGTTGCGCGAAACCGGGCGCGAGGCAATCGGCAAGCCGCCGATGTGTCTCATCGGTGAAACCGCATTGATCCAATCGAAAAATTCGGGCGTGTCGATGAGTGCGCGATATACCGACATCGATGTTGCGGCGATTTCATCGAGCAACGCTTTGTCTGTCTCGGCGGGTTGAAAGTACGGCTTACCTGACTCGAGATGAATCTCCGGCTCTTTGGCATCGAACGCCCCGAGCAGCACAGCATGGCAGATCTGCTCCAGATGCCGGCGCGCGATTGCAGGGAGCGTGTACCGGAACGAAATAATCTCGCCTTGCTCGGTAAACCGGATGCGGCCGTTTTGCGCCGCAGGCGGACCGGAACGGATGCCGCGATTCGCCCGTCCGCCGCCGCGCCCCACGGTGCCGCCGCGACCGTGAAAGAAGCGAAAATCGATTTTGTGTGTCCAGCAAGCAGCCGCGAGTGCATCCTGCGCCTGATACAACGACCAGTTCGACATCCAGAATCCGCCGTCCTTGTTGCTGTCGGAGTAGCCGAGCATGATCTCCTGAAAATCTTTGCGGGCCGTGAGCTGGCGGCGATAGGCGGCGTTCGTGAACAATTCGCCGAGCAATTCAGGACCGCGCTGCAGATCATCGATCGTTTCCAGCAGCGGCACGATATCGAGATCGCTTTTCGGGCCGTCCTCCGTTTCGCGATACAGGCCGGCATCCTTCATGAGCAGCAAAACTTCCAGGAGGTCACTGACGTCGTGCGTCATGCTGACGATATAGGCCTGGGTGGCATGCGGATCGCGCTGAACTGCCTCGCGAATTACTGCGAACAAGTCCAGCAGTTGCGCAGTCTCGGGGCTGGTCGCGGTCAGGTGCGAACGGAGGGGTCGCGGATTTTGTAACTCCTGCGTCAGAATCGACAAACGCTCCGTTTCCGACCGCGCTTCATAATCGTCGCAGACACCCGCAATGTTCAGCAGTTCCGCAACAGCGGACTCGTGTACACGGCTGTGTTGGCGAATGTCCAGCGCCGCGAAATGGAAGCCAAAGGTCTTCGCGCGAATGAGCAGATCCCCGAGCACACCGCCTTCCGCGATTTCCGTCAGCCGGGCCTGTCGCAACGCTTGCGCGAGCCGCTCCAGATCATGGATGAATTCATGGACCGCGTATTTGGCGGGATTGTCGCGGCCTCGCGCGAGCTTCGCGGCGATCTGCAGCACGCGCACGCGGTACGGTTCGAAGCGGAGTTGTGCCTGTTCCTCCTCGGAAAGATGCAGCCATTTTCGATCCGATTCGATTGCCGCGTGGAGCGCTTTGCGCTGCGGCAAGCGCCGCTCGGAGATGCTGAGTTCGCGACGAAGGTGAACGATCGCTTCCTCATACAGGTCGAATACGGCTTCGCGAAGCGTCTTGTAGGTTTCCCGCGTAACCGCCGGCGTTACGAGCGGATTTCCGTCGCGGTCGCCGCCGATCCAGGTACGGTAGCGCAACAGCGTCGGGATTGTGATTTCAGCACCATAGACACGATAAATCGCGGAGCGAAAATCCCGGTAAAGCTGGGGCACGACATGCCAGATGGCATTCTGCAGAAAGTGCAGCGAATTGCGTACTTCTTCCGCCACCGTCAGGCGTGTGGCCCGGACTTCATCCGTGAATACCAGCAATTCGACAAGGCGGCGAATTTCATCCAGCGCGCGTTCCTGCTCGCTTTCGGTCAGGTCGGCGCGGCGCAGCGCCTGCATCGCTTCCGCAATGCGGGTCTGCTTCATCATGACGCTGCGACGGCGGGTTTCGGTGGGGTGCGCCGTCAGCGTCGGGGCAATCTCGATGCGGGAGAGCAACGCTCCGAGTTCTTCCACCGAGCAATTTGCGCGATGGAGTTGAACAATCGCATCTGCAATGGATTCGGGGCGGGGCTTCACCGCGGAAGCCGCGTGGCTCCGCGCGCGGTTCACGCGAATGATATGGAGCTGCTCCGCTTGATTCACAAGCCGGAAATGCACCGTCAGAAAATGAAGAAGATCGACGATTTCGTCGTTGCTGAGCTTTTTGACGCACACACGCGCGACATCAAGGTCGGCCGGCGCTTCGCAAAGATCAACCAGCCCGTCGGCAATCCGGAGCACGGACTGGTCCATCCGCCCCGCGATGTCATTCAGCGTGCCGGTGAGAAGCTCGATGTCTTCGAGCAGCGGTTGCGGGTCGTTACGCTTTTCGGATTGCTTCATACGGTCATTGTATGCGCTTTGCGGAATCTCGCGATTCTTGCTTCGGAAATGCGTCGGCCGGCAAATGTGCGAGCGGCCGAATGCCGGCGAGCGCGGATTGCAGACGATTGAGATCGTGGGCATCCCAACCGTTTTTCGTGCAGGCTTCGACAAGCAATGCGCCGTGCCGCTCCAGCACGATCCGCCGTTCGTCAATCTGAACGTGATTGGCGACATCGGCGAGAACTTCCATCGTGCGCACACCGGCGTTGGTATCGGTACTGACATACGGGCGCAGTTGCTGGAAGATCTGATTGGCGAAGAAGCCGAAACCGGACGGCATGGTGACCACGCGGAGCTGGCCGGCGCGATCAGCGCGCTCGCGACAAGGCTCCGCACGATCAGCGAGTTTTCGCAGCGCAGCGCCGAGCCATTCGATGCACGTCATGGCAGTAAACGGGTCGTTCTGACCCGGTGACAACGCACGGGCTGACATGTCGACGAGCTGATCGACAAGGAAATCCGGATCCTGCGATTGTGTCCGCGTCGGGCCGAAAACGAACATGTCGCGCAGATGCCCTTCAGTCCAATCCGGCAACTCGGAACGTGTATCGATATAGGCCAGCGTGCATCCGGGATACACAAAATCGCCCGGACGCAGCGGAAGGAAAATGACCGCTTCCTGTCTTGACGCAAAGGACAGCAGTCCCGAACCGTCGAGCGCCTGCAAATAACCGACGCCGGCGGCGACAATCGGCGTCCCCGTTGCCCGCATCGCGTCGATTTTTTCTTCCGTAACCTGGCGATCGTGCGGCAACACGGCGTCGCCGATGGCCTCGGGGTAGAGGAAATCGATTTTTCGCAGCAGATCGTGCCCGATTCCCGCGGCAACCCGGGACACGTGAATCGATTCCGGAATGTGATGAATGTAGAAAATCAATGCACCGATGCTGCCCATCGTCAGAAGCATCGCGACCAGTACGGAGATGTGGGGCACGAACGTGTGATCGTCGCCGGCAAACGCGGACTGTACGGTGCGCATCACCATCAGGCAGTACATAAAAGTCGCGAGAAAGACGCCGAGGGAGAACTGATTGGCGCGGTCGCGCATGAAGTTGCTCAGCAGCCGCGGGCCGTGCTGAGAAGCCGCGTACGCGACGGCGGATATGGTAATAGCATAGGCAACACCCGCGACGGTAATCATGGAGCCGGCGATGGTTCCCAGCAGCGCGCGCGCTGCGTCCGGCGAATTGGCATAAGGCCAGACCCACGGCTCGACGGTTTTTGGATCGAGCCAGAGGTCGAGCATGACCGTCGCGATCGACAGGACAAACGCGGACGAAGTCATCAGCAGTGGCAGGAACCAGTAACTCTCGCGGATGACGATGAAAAACTGAATGATGCGAACTTTCATACGCGCGTCGGCTCCCAGGTTGCAATATGCATGGAGAATACCGTACAACCTCGCATCAAGGAGATTTCGCGGCGAATTAAATCAAATGAAAGTAAGCAAAGCGATCACGCTGCAACGCGACCGCCTTCAGAACGACGTTTCCATTCAGGGAATGGGCAACCCGATTCGAAACTCTGAAATGTAGAAGTCGTGTTCTTACTTCCGACTCGCCAGAAACTCCACCATATCGATCTTCCCGATGATCCCGACCACCTCATCGTTGTCGATCACCACCGCCACATTGTCGTCGTCGAAAATCTTCTGCACTTTGCTGAGCGGGTCGTGGGGTGTCACGACGCCTTGCATCGGCTTGGCCGCTTTTGCGACGGTGTCTTCCGGCGTGCAGGTGCCGCTGATCATCTCCTGCAGCAGGTCGAGTTCGTGAATCATTTGGTGCGGCGCGCCGTTGGTCGACGCGACCGGCATCTGCGAAATCCCCAACTTGTTCATGCGATGGGAGACTTGCGCCAGCGTTTCCTCCGGATTCGCGTATTCGATCTTGCGACGCCGCGTGTGCAGCAGTTCCTGCACGGTGCCGAGCCGTTCGTCGACGCCGAGATAACCCATGTCTTTCATCCACTCGTCGTCGAAGCATTTGCTGAGATAGCGATCGCCGGAATCGCAGAGAATGCAGACGACGAGCTTGCCGGGTCCGAGCTCTTTCGCGACTTCCAGCGCGCCGAAGACCGCCGTGCCTGTGCTGCCGCCGCAGAAAATGCCTTCTTCGCGCGCAAGGCGTCGCGCGGTGATGAAGGAGTCCTTGTCGCGGATGTTGCGGACTTCGTCGACGACGGTGAGATCGAGCGTGCCCACCATGAAGTCGTGCCCGATGCCCTCGACGCGGTAAATGCTCGGCGTAATCGGCTTGCCGGTCTCTTTCATGCTCTTGTAAATGCTGCCTTGCGGATCGGGGCAGATGATTCTGATATCGCGACTGGCGGCGGCGGCTTTCTCCTTCAGATACTTGCCCGCGCCGGACACCGTTCCGCCGGTGCCAATGCCCGCGACGAGCGCATCGATCTTGCCTTCCGTCTGTTCCCAGATTTCCGGCCCGGTCGTGAGGTAGTGGGCCTCCGGGTTCGACATGTTGTAGTACTGATCGGTGTAAAAGCCTTTGTGCGTTTCTTTCGCGACCCGCTGCGCAATCGAGACATAGCTTTCCGGATCGTCATGATCGACGTCGGTGCGCGTCACGATCACCTGCGCCCCGTACGCCTTGAGCATGTCGATCTTCTCTTTGCTCATCTTGTCGGGCATGGTAAAGATGCAGCGGTAGCCGCGCACGGCGCAGGTCATCGCGAGTCCCAGCCCGGTGTTGCCCGAGGTGCTTTCGACAATGGTTGAGCCGGGACCGATCAGTCCCGCCTCTTCCGCGCGGCGAATCATGTTGATCGCCATGCGATCCTTGACGGAGCCTGCGGGGTTGAGATGCTCCATCTTGACGAGCACGCGCGCCATTTTGGCTTCGTCGACGAGACGATTCAGCCTGACGAGCGGCGTGTTGCCGATGAGGTCGAGAACGGTATCTGCGTATTGCATCGAAAGCGGCTCCGATTAAATCCAAGTTGCGTATCGCTGAAGATTCAGCGACACGCAGTGTAGGATACCCGAAGCGACGCGACGACTAAAACCCTTGGACGATTGTCCAGCGACCGTCGATTGACATCACTCACAATTCCCAACCCTCGTTTGTATTGTGCGAGCGAAAATCGAAGCGAATGTGCCATTGGCCATTTCGCACGAGCGGGTAAGATTCAAAGGGAACGCCGACGCCGTGCGCTTCCCATTCTTCGCAGCGAGAAAATCTTGGAGCCGGTGCCCGATGTGAAGATACCGGCCATCTTGTCGCCGGTGAGCGTGTTTTGGGAGGGCGAGGCTCCCGCCGAGCCGTTATCGGTGCCGCGTTCAATTTATGAAAAGTCGATCAGAGCCGTCCCGATGGCCATCGGGACGGGTCTGATCTTTCACTTGCACACGCCCGCACCGCTCCGCGATACTGCCCAAATGGCAACATTATCACTCACGCTCATCGTGTCGCTCTTTCTCGCCGACGCACCCGATTCGCATCTGGTCACCACCAAGCACGGCCACGTC
>JBFWWY010000206.1:0-6356 GCA_050245935.1 Phycisphaerae bacterium
CGGCAAACAACCGACGCAACCATGGTCCACTTGCGCGTGAAGCGGTCCGCCCACCAGCCGGCAAAGGGCCCGATCACTACAAAAGGCAGAAAAACACCGAACTGCATGAGCGCCTGAACCCGCGTGGTATCGCCGCGCCCCATCCCGCCGCATTCCCGCAAGAGCGCCAGCTCGCTCAGATGATCGCCGATCGCGCTGATTCCATACGCCAGCCAGAGCAGCACAAAGTTTCGATTGCGGATCACCAGGCCCGGAAGGTGGGAATCGTCGACGATGGGTCGCGACATGCGGCTAAACTTTCAAGATTGGGACAACCAACATCTCATGGCGAGTGCAGGCGTCCCGCCCGCACGTCCTTGAACACCTGGAAATCGCTCCAAGCCGCGCAGAATGTAGCCGAATGCGTTACCAGACGTAAGCGCCTCGCTCATTGCGATGATCGCAACTCGGACCGTCATCGCATATCGGCGGGAAAGCCGACTCAAATGCCGTTCCTGTCAAGTCTTGTAAGAACTGGACCTCGTGGACTCAGTACCGGATGCCGGCGCGCCAACGCACGCTGCCGCGAAATTTATCAGATTTTAGACCCGCTTCATGTATTCCTTAACCGCGGCGCGCATCTTCTCCTTCGTGAAGACGCGGCCTAAACCCAGTAGCAGACGAGCGCGAACGGCACGAGGAAGCTGGGGAGGTTTCATGCGCGGTGCGAAGAAATGCGTCATTCATGTCCACACGAACTTTTCACCTGATTCCAACCGTAGCATTGATGATCTGCTGACCGCAGCCCGACTCGAAAAAATCGACTGTCTCGCCATCACCGATCACGACGAAATCCGCGGCGCACTCGCCGCCAAGCGCAAGAGCCGAGACATCGAAATTATCATCGGCGAAGAAATCTCGACCGCCGATGGTCATCTGATCGGACTTTTTCTTAAAGACTGGATCGCGCCCGGCCAGAGCGCAATCGACACCGCGAAGCAGATCAAAGCGCAAGGCGGCCTTGTTCTCGCACCGCACCCCTTCTCCCGACTCGCGGAGGACAGCCTCAACGACGCAATGCACGAGCTCGTCCCCTATCTCGACGCGATTGAAGTCTGCAACGCCCAGAATCCGCTCCACCGCGACGACGATCGCGCGGCAGCATTTGCAAGAACGCACAACATTCCGATGTACGCAGGCACCGATGGCCATCTCACCGGCAATGTCGCTCCCTGCTTTCAAATGATCGCAGATTTCACCAACGCCGCGGAATTTCGCAACGCCCTGAAGGACGCGAAGCTCACGCGCGGCTCCTTCGGCTTCGGCTACCTTTTCCGCATGGGCATCCGGCACATATGGGACAAAATTGCATCCAGACCCCTCCCCGGCTACGGCACCAATGCCGAACTCGCGTCGTGAACGATTAGGATGGTGCAACAAAAGGCATTGTTTCGCGTGCTAAAAAGTACCCCCGCGCCGGACGTATCTCGTAGCGTCCGTGCCCCAGTGCCGGAGGTTTCTCGTAGCGTACGTGCCCCCGTGCCGGACGTATTCCGTAGCGTCCGTGCCTACGTGCCGGACGTCTGCCGTAGCGTCCGTGCCTCCGTGCCGGACGTATGCCGTAGCGTCCGCGCCTCCGTGCCGGACGTCTGCCGTAGCGTCCGTGCCTCCGTGCCCCCGTGCCGGACGTCGAATTCCCGACACAACACCTCATCCGCGCGGCGTCCAACCACGCCTAGGATCGGACTGCACCTCTCGCGCAGCGCGCCAACCGCGAACTTCCGCTAAGCTTGCCGGTATGCCCGCTGCGAATCACAAACTTTTCCCCGAACTCGCAATGTTCCCCACCGAACTCGCGGCCAACACCGCGTACAAAGACTGGCAAAAAAAGAACGCCAAAACATGGCGCTTCTGGTTCATCCTGATTGGCTATTCGGCATTGGTGGGCGCGCTGGTCGCAATCGCGTTCGTCTCCATCCGGCGTTGGATTCCACTGCCGAAGAGTATGCTCGGCGGCGTTGTGGGGGGTGTTACCGGCGGAAGCGGGATCGTCGTATTAACATGGCTCTGGCGACAAAAGTGCCGCCGATTTCTGCGCGAACGACTGATTGAACAAGGAGTCCCAGTCTGCATTCCCTGCGGCTATGACCTGCGCGGCCTCTCCGAAAATCGCTGCCCGGAATGCGGTGCGGAGTTTAGACCGACGAAATGATCAATCGTGCACGGAAGTAGTTGCTCATTCCTTCAAGTCGTTCGGGTCCTGGAATTGAATGCCGACACGGTACTGTCGCGGCTGAATATAAATGCAGTTGCGCACGACACCGCCGAGCCGCGGCTTACTCGGGAGCATGTCAAAAATCGTCTTGAGTTGCGTGCCGACGTGGATAAGCCGGTGGCTGATGAACGCGAACCCGCCTTTCGACAGGTCGCACGTCGTCACTTCCTGCTTGAGTGTGCCCGTCGGTTCCAGCAATTGGATGGAGAGCTTGACACACCATGCATGACGATCGTGAATGCGATCGCGCTTGGAGCCGCCGGGCCGTCGTTCCTCAAATTTCTTTAATTCGCTGATGACCTTGTCCGGAGAATCCATTTTCTCCTGATCCGCCGCCATAAAAACGTTGAAGCCTGTGAGCTTCTTTTGCAGCGCGGCGGTCACCAGTTCCCCCGTTCGCGCTACGATCTCCCCTGCTTCATTGCGCAAATCAACCGATAACGGTACACCGTTCGGTAACTTTGCGACGTCGACAATAACCTTCTCAGCGGTTCCAGCCAGCATAGAAATCTCCAGGCTCCAGCACTCATCCTTATCGGCCAGGAAGAACCTTGAGTTCGCAAACCGGAGTGGAGCGATGGGTCGCGCAGGTCGACTCCCTGAGCGCGAAAAACACACTGTGGAAATTTACAACATCGTCTGTCGACATGTCTGATAAAACATGAGCCGGCCACAGCCGTGGATCGACTCGCGTCGCGTCTCACCGACGCGTTCGTCACTTTGGGGAAAAAGTCCGCAATTTGTGAGCGTCAGCGATTTCCCTCGGCGGGCAGCAAAACGGGGCCGTTAAGGTCCAACATGCTCTGCGTCGTCCTCGTCCTCTTCCTCTTCCATTTCCGCCGTTGTGATTGCCGTGCGCTCCAGAATCTTGTTCAACTTTTTTCGTACCATCGGCAAGAACATCACGTGGGGGATGCGCCGTAACTCGCGCGTTCCCGTCGCGTTGTATACGACGAGCGTACCCGCAAGACCAAGAATCAGTTCCAGCACATCCGGGTAACTCGTCCGAATGGTCTTCGCGCCGCGACCCAGCGAATCGTCCATTTTCCCGAATGCGTAGTGCTCGAATTCGTTATGTGTGATTCGCCATTTGTCGTTGATCCGCGCCCACACCAGCATGATCGAATACGGGACGAGCAGAACCATCGTGACCGCGATCCCCAACCCGCGATCGTAATGCACATTCAGATTCGCGAGCATGCGGAACAGATCGCCGAAGAGCGTGAAACTTTTGTATTGTTGGAGCCACAATCCCGCGAACAGGAACACCAGGATGACCGCCAGCCAGAACACGGCAACGTTGCGCCCCAGATCAATTCCCAGCGTCAGAAATGTCAGGCCGAGCAGTGTCACATAGCACCAGCCCAGCACTTCGGTCGGAACGCCCACCGACTGCAGAAACCAGAATACCACTCCAGCCAGCATTACCGGCCACACAAACAGCATCTTCGGATACGCCACAAAAACCACCTCATGTATCTGTGGTTCCTTCTTTACCGGCTTCGCGCGGAGGACCGATTCCGGCATCGGCGGTCCTACTGGCGGCACATATGGCTGCGTAGGTCCCGCCGACGCGGGTTGCGGTGCCGGACCTGCCGGGGGTTGCGTCGGGTGTGCCGGTGCGTAACTCGAACCTTGCGCTGGTGCGGTACTCGCCGGATGCACCGGAGCTGGTTGGCCGCTCGCCGCGGACGACTGCTCCGGATGCGCCGGCATTTGCGGCGCAGGATTCACCAGCGGCGGCCCGCCGGGTGGCTGCTGCGGCACGCCGCCTGGCTGCGGTGACTGCGCGTGAACCGGTGATGACGACGGTTGCGGCGCGGAATTCGGCTGCTCCGGGTTCGGCGATTGCGGATGTTGCGGCTGATCAGACATAACAGGCTCCAAAAGAGCTGGAGAATTGCATGCTGTTCTCGGTCGAAAGTTCAAAAATAACAGCAAGCGCTGTCTAGCTTATCAGGAATGAGCGCATCTCTCATCTTGCCGCGATGTTCTTCCGTGCGCGCAGTGCTTCCTCATACGCGCGAACCGTCGCGCGGGCCGCCGCCTCCCATGAATAGTCTTCGCGAATTCTCGCAGCCAATTGCGCCGCCGACGATCGCGACATCGCGTTTTCGATCGCTCGGCGAATCGACGCCGGCGCGCCCGGTTCGGCGAACTCCGCATGACCATCGAAATACTCCCGCGTGCATCCGCCCGGCGTGACCACCAGTTCGCAGCCGCACAGCGCCGCCTCCATGCTTGCCAGCCCTGGCGTCTCATACCAACTGACGCACGCATGAACCCGCGCCGCCTGATACAGCTTCCGCAAACCGGTCGCGTCCTGCGATCCGAGAAACCGGACGTTCGTGCCCGCTTCAGCGCGACAACGGTCGGCGTAGCGCTGGTTGAACCGACCGACCGGCCCCACCAGCGTCAGCGAAATTTCAGAATCGCGCACCGCGCGAATGAGATTGAGCTGATTCTTGCGCGGCTCGATTCGCCCGACGCACAACACGCCTTCACGCGTCATACCGCCATTCTCCGGCATTGCGAAAATCGCACCATCCGCCGCATTCGGTACAACGACGCATGCGGGCGCCATGCCGAAAGCGCGCTCGATCTCAATTTGCTCCGCGACACTGTTCGGCAGAATCACCGATGCGTGTTCCAACAAATACCGCGCGGCGTTGCGAAAATGCAGCAGCCGGGAATGAGCGAATCGCAGCGATCGACTTTGCAACGCATGCATCGCCGCCCGCTGCACAACGCGAAGCGACGCGTACGTGCCGCTGCCGAACGTACGCGCGAGCGCCCCCTGCAATCCCTCCCGGGCCGATGCGTCAAACTCCGACGCAGGCCACCAGATTGTGCTCAATACAAACGGAACCCGCGCCGCTACCAGCCGCCGCGCGTGGTATTCATTTTCCCACAAGCGATCAAGATGAAAAAGATGCGCAAGATCGTAGCCTTCGAGATGCGGCCGCATGTCTTCGCTGATGTCCACCTGCGTCCCGAGTGAGCGCACAGCTTCCGCCGTCTTGATGATTTGCGTCGTATCGCCGCCGGGATGAGCGGTGAGATCGCGGCGGACACACCAAAGTACGCGCATAAAAGTGAAGATCCTATTCCAACAAACTGTTCGGACCACCGCAAGACTTGCAGACTATAGTGGAAGATCAGAGCCGCGCCCGTAAGGAAGCGCAAACGACGCTTGGCGTCCGAGATCGTTTCGCGATGCTCGCGAAACTTTCGTCCTTCAGTTCTCTTCGTTGCGACAATCGTTGTTGCGCCGTGCGCGAGTTGCGCGGACCTGAAGCGCGCTGTTCGCCAAGTCCCAGGTTGGAGTGTTCCGATTCGTCCGGAGTACGATCTCAGCACAGTTACAGTCCAAGCCCGCGCGCCTCCCGGTGCAGCACCGCATGCAAATCCGCCGTCGCCTCCGCCGTCGCCGCATATCCGCCTCCGAGAACAACAGCGGTCGGCAACCCCGCGTTCCGCAACGTCTGTAGAACAAATCGCTCCCGCTCGTGCAATCCCGCACGCGTCAGCGCAAGTCTGCCGAACCTGTCATGTTCCACAACGTCGACGCCCGCGAGATAAAATACGATATCCGCCTGCGCGTGCGTCATGCATGCAGGCAAATGTGTCGCAAGCGCCGCCAGATACTCGTCATCCGTCGTCCCATCCGGCAGTGCCACATCACAATCCGACACTTCTTTGCGGAACGGATAATTCCGCGCCCCGTGCATCGAGAACGTAAAAACGGATTCATCGTCGCGAAAGATTGCCGCCGTCCCGTTGCCCTGATGCACGTCGAGATCGACGATCAGTGCCCGCGCGATTCCCCCGTCGCGCTGCAACCCGCGTATCGCGATCGCAATGTCGTTAAAAACGCAATACCCCTCGCCGCGATCGACGAACGAATGATGCGTCCCGCCGGCGAGATTCGCGGCAATGCCGTCCTGTAACGCGAGTTCAGCGGTCTTGCGCGTACCGTCCACCGACAGCCGAGTACGTCGCACCAGATTCTGCGACCAGGGGAAGCCCAGCCGCCTCACCGCCGCCGCCGACAACGTGCCATGTGCAACATCCGACATATACCCGCTGTCATGCACTTGCG
>JBFWWY010000207.1:0-6348 GCA_050245935.1 Phycisphaerae bacterium
CACCCCGCCCCACCGCCGACACCCCAGCGCTCGCAGATACGGAGATGCCACTCCATGCGGGACCGCGCGAAGCCATCTCACATACCCGCTCGTCAGTGGGCAGCGAAGTGCGCACACAGCGCATCGTGAATCTCGCCACTGGGGAAAGAACGGCGACCGCGGACATCACTGCGGCCCTCGAGAAGTCTGCCGAGATCGTGATACGTAGCGAAGACAAGCAGTGGAATTATGGGAAGCTGCAGGAACTTCGCGCAGAAGCGGGCTTCGTGCTGCCGGAAGCCGCGAAAGGCACCACACTTGTCGCGCTGGTCATTCGCGATGACATCAAGCTGACTGCAGCGGAGCAACAGCAATTGCTGGTGCGCGACGACATCAATCGCCCGGGTCCAGAAGCCGCGCCGCCAGCGGAAGACGCGGATCGGAACATTATGCGGGTGCAATCTCTGAAATCTGTGATGACCGTTGGCGAACCCAACGGACAGCCCAGCGATATCGCAACCGCCAAACTGGGCCAACCTGCGGAAATTCGACTGCTTGCCGATCCATCAACGCTGGGTGTAGGTGCAGATTTGCCGCTTCGTGCCTATCTGGACGGCAGCGCCATTCCGGCGGCCCGACTTTCGGCGACGCTCGTCGGAAGGAATCAGTCAATCGAGATTTCCACAGATTCCAAAGGCATTGGGCGAATTCGTGTGACAGAAGCCGGCGAATGGCTGGTCGTGCTGCACGTGTTTGCACAATCGAACATCGACGCAACAACATGGACGTGGCATACGGCAACGTTCTCCTTCACCGTACCGAATCGGGAGGCCGAATAATGCAATTTCCCTGGGCCGTCGATTCTTCGCGTGCGTTAACGGTTGCCATTTTGCTGATGTGTAACGCGTTTCCGGCGCGCGCCGTGGAATGGGCCGAGTTGGGCCCTGCTCCCATCACGACGGGGGGCAATACAGGTCGGGTGGCTGCGCTTGCAATCAGTCCCGTGGACGACAACACCTGGTTCATCGGCGGTGCGGACGGCGGCGTATGGCGGACGACCGACAGCGGCGTATCGTGGACGCCGCTCACCGATGACATGCCCACAACTGCGATCGGCGCGATCGCGATCGATCCGCAACACGCGAACACAGTTTACGTCGGCACCGGCGAAGCGAACTATGCCAACCACAGTCGTTACGGACTCGGCATCTACCGTTCGCTCGATGGGGGTGAAACGTGGGAACACTTTGCGGAGAGCACATTCGCGGGCCGCTGCTTTTCCCGACTTCTCGTACATCCGACGAACAGTGCAATCCTCTACGGCGCTGTCACGCGCGCCGGCGGTTTTCCCGAACTCGCCGCTGCGAAGAATCACCCGCAAGCGACCGACCCGGTCGGCGTGTATCGCTCCAGTGATGGCGGCGAAACGTGGACGTATCTCAGCAATGGGCTGCCGAATCTGTCCGCGACCGACCTCGCAATCGATTCCACAAATCCATCGGTCCTCTACGCCGCGATCGGCCGTATCTTCGGCGACGCGGGGAACGGTATTTACAAATCGACGGACGGCGGCGACTCGTGGACCAAATTAACCAGCGGACTTCCCGCTGGTGCGAGCTGCGGGCGCATCAGCCTCGATCTCGCACCGTCCTTGCCAAATCGCCTCTACGCGATGATCACGCGCCCCGCTGACGCTGCCGGCGGCGGCGCGTCAACGTTAGGCGTGTATCGCAGCAATGACAGCGGCGCGACATGGTCGCAGCTTGCCGGCTTCGGCAATATTCAGGCGACCTACGGCTGGTATCTTTCGGTCGTGACCGTACATCCGACGAATCCCGACCTCGTCTGGTTCGGCGGTCTCAACCTTCGTCGCACAACCACCGGCGGCAGCAATTGGGAGACCGCGAATCCGCCGCATGTGGATGTTCACGCGATCGAATGGACGTCTGACGGCCAACGGTTGATCATCGCGGACGACGGCGGCATCCACGAATCCCCTACTGGCGGCGGTTTCTGGCAGATTCGCAATACCGGTCTCGGACTTATTCAATTCTATGCCGGCATCTCAACCCACCCCGACCTCGACGAAGTATTGCTCGGCGGAACGCAGGACAACGGCACGAATCGACGCAACGAAACCGGCATAAATTGGTTCGCAAGTCTCGGCGGCGACGGCGGCTGGACCCAGATTGATCAGGTGGGACCGACTCGCGCCTTCGCCGAATTTCAGGGAAGCGGAAACCTTTATCGCTCAGGCAATGCCGGTCAGTCGTTTCCGACGTTCAGTGGCGGCGGCATCAGCATGTCCGATCGCAATGCGTTCCTGCCCCCTTACGTCATCGACCCAAACGACAACATGCACATGCTTTACGGAACGCAACGCATTTATGAAAGCGTCACCGGCGGCACAGTCTGGACGCCGATCAGCGGCGACCTGACGAACGGCGCGCCCGCCGCAATCCGGTCGATCGCGATAGCGCCCTCGAATTCGAACGTGGTCTACGTCGCAACGAACGACAGTCGCGTCTTGCGATCTGATGACGGTGGTGCGAACTTTATTTTGCTGCTCGACGACAATCTCGGCTGGCCGCGCGTGACGCGCGAGCTGTTTGTTCATCCCGACGACGCGATGACTGTCTATCTCGCAGGCAACGCGTTCGGCGTCGAGCAACTTCGCCGCTCGACCGATGGCGGCGAGACCTGGCAAGCGCTCGATGCGACGCTGCCGGATATCCCCGTCAACGTTGTCACAGTCGACACGCGCGGACCGCGAGACATCATTTTCCTCGGAACCGACGCGGGCTTGCTCCGCTCCACTGACGACGGCGCAACGTGGTACGCATACGGCGACTTTCTGCCGAACGTGCCCGTCGTTGACCTCATCCTCGAACCTGCGCGCGGTCGGCTGACGGTCGCGACGCAGGGTCGCGGCACCTGGCAGATTCCGATCGGCCTGCTCGGCGACATGAATTGCGACGGCTTCATCACCGTCTCGGACATTGGCTTTTTTGTGACCGCGCTGACCGACCCAACCGGTTACGAGCAACTGCTGCCGGAATGTCTGCTCGAAAATGCCGACATCGACGGCAATCGCGAAGCCACCGTGAGCGACATCGGCGGATTTATCGAACTGCTGCTCGCGGAGTAGGCCAACATTCGCAGGGTGCCACTGGCGGCTTGCCGCCAGTGCTCACGCCCGGCTGTCCCAGACCGGATCATCGACGTTCGTGTGCTTGTTCTGATAGCGCGCCATGACGAAAAGTGCGTCCGACAGTCGGTTCAGATAATGCACGACGTGCGGGCCGATCGACTCTTCCTGCCCCAGCGCGATGACGTCGCGCTCCGCCCGCCGGCACACCGTCCGCGCGACGTGCAGTTGCGCCGCCGCCAGCGTGCCACCGGGCAATATAAAGTTCTCCAGCGGTGCGAGCGATTCGCTGAGTCGATCCATCAGTGTTTCGAGCTGATGCACGTGTTCGTCGCGAATCGTGGGCACCGGCATACTTTTTTTGGCGGCTTCCGGCACACACAAATCCGACCCGACGTGAAAGAGTTCGTTCTGGATTTTGCGAAGCGGGCCGTGCAGTTCCGCATTGCTTCCGCTCGCGAGCGCCACGCCGATCTGCGCACTGAGCTCATCGACAGTTCCAAACGCGGCGATGCGAAGTGACGTCTTCGCGACACGTGAGCCGTCTCCAAGCCCCGTCGTGCCGTCGTCGCCGGTGCGGGTATACACTTTGGTAATGCGCGGCATCGGATTCTCCATTTCCTGATCCGGTCACTTTCCTCGCAGCATCCGTCAATTGCAAGATCGTTTCCGGACCTTCCCCCGGCAACCGCTCTGTGCCATCGGATTCGTTTACGCGTCGCCGCAGCGCGCTTGGCCTGATTGCTCACCGTCCGCCGAGTTATCGTTCCACAAATTTTTTGACGTCGCAGTTTGTCCGTTTTCTACACTTCCATTGTATTCCCGGTGCGCCGCGCTCGGGGGACGGTTTCCCAGCGAATCATGCGCGGATCACGACGACGGTATGGAGAGGCGAACGCGATGGAATCAAGCTGGAAAAATAAGTTTATCGGCAAACTCGAACAGGCGCAGAATCACTGGCTCCGCGAATTTGAGAGTGCCGTCGACAAAAGCGTGACGCCGGCGTTCGACGAGTTCCGCGAATTCCTCAGCACAAACGGCTTCAGTGTCTCGCGCCCGCTGAAAGAAGAAGGCCGCCGCTCGTTCAAGTTCGAGCTCGCCGAGAATGCTTACTTGCTCGTATTGTTCCGTTCCGCAGGCGTCGGCGAATTTGAAATTCGCGCTGAAAGCTTCGTGCCCGGACAGGAACCGGTATTGTCGAAGGCGATTGCCCGCGTCAATGACCTCAGCCACGACTGGGTGATCGAACAGTTCCAGACCGCGCTGGACAACTTCGTCGGCCTGCTGAGCGGCCAGAAATTCGAAGTCGAAAGTGAAGAGCTGATCGCCGTTTAATAACAGTGCCGCAGCGTCGGCGCGCAATGCCCGGCGATCGCGCCGCATGTCAATACAACTCAGGGGAGCCACAGCCTCACGCGCAGCGGCGTTTGCCGTCGGCAGTGACTGTGGCTTTTTTTTCGAAGCGCTCTCACGCACCGGAAGTCGTCACGTCACTGCTTACGAGTTGCGTGTTATGCGTCGCGCGATCGTGGAGGTACACATCATCAAAGTTGTCAGAGTCCGCGGAGTCGAGCGATGCGCGCGTCGTGAACAGAACAAAGCGGCCGTCGTCAGAGATATGCGGCCAGTCGCATCCGGCTGACGCCTGTGAACCGTCACTGCGAATGTTGACGCGTTGCACGGCGCCACTGCTGAGATTCGCAACGTAAATGTCGGTGACACTGTTGGAATCGCCGGCGATCAACGCGTCACGCGTGGGAAATGCAATCCAGTTTCCATCCGCAGAGATTCCCAGCGTGCCGTGCCCGGTGCTGGAGACGCCGCGATCATCATATTCCAGCTTTTTGAGACAGCCGCTGCCGGTCAGTAACAGCGTTGCGGTGCTGGTCTGCGGGCCGGTTGGGCCGGAATCCGGATCATGATCATCATCATCGTCTCCCGGTTCGGGACCACCGGGATCGCCGGTCTGACCTGCGGAGGTAAGGAAATGCCAGATCGGCCCCGCGCGCTCCCCGGCATCGTTCCGCGCAATGACGGACCATACATACATCCGCCCGGCTTCAATGTTGCACCGCATATTCTGGTTCTGTGACGGTAGCGACATACGCCGGTGATCCGAGTTCGGAAAGGAAAACGTCATACTCGTCCGCATTCGGGTCGTTTTCCCAGGCCAGAACAAAATCGCGGACACCAACGATGGCATGGTCGCGCGGTTGCGGGGTGGCCGGCACGTTGGGACGCAGAGGCATCGCGGCGGTCGTGAAAGACCACACCGGGCCTTCGACACGTTGGTCGCCGGACCGCGCCACAATCTGCCAGTAATAGGTTTTCCCGAGTTCCAGCGGCGCAACGATGTCAATTTTCGACTCGGTCGTCGTTACGATTCGGTCGCTCGGAGGAGATACAAGACCAAGCAGGACGTCATACGTTTCCGCGTGACTGGATCGGGACCAATCCAATTGCAATCGCGCAGGTAAGTCTACCGAACGATTTGCCGGTGCAATGTTGCGCGGAGGCTGCGGACCGCCGGGAATCGGCTGCACACGAAATTGCCAGACCGGCGATTCGACTTCTTTCACTATGAAACGCAAACGGCCCTGAGTTGAAAAAGTATAGAGATTTCGAAAGTGCCGCGCCCCTTTTCGGGGTGGAGGAATGCTGCTCGTATGTCTACGTCTTTACATGGCCGAACGTTGCAACCGCGCACCAGCCGCAAGGCGAACACTACGCCTCGATGATTCTCTCACGGATCGCGTATCGAGCCAATTCCACCCGGTCTTTGACGCCAAGCTTGCGCAACAGGCTTGTGCGATAGGATTCAGCTGTTTTATAGCTGACGGACATTTCGCGCGCCGCATCGCGGAGTTTCAGGCCGCGCGCAATGAGCGGAAGCAGCTCGGCCTCGCGGCGCGAGAGCGTAGCGGCACCATTCTTGATGATGTTCGCCTGAATCGCGCCCCGAACGCCGGCACTGTAGTATTCGGAGCCGGCGAGAACGGCGTCGACAGCCCGACGCGCCTCGTCGGCGTCACCGTCCTTGACAACATAACCCCGCAGCGAACATCGCGACCACGCTTGAACAGTGACCGGATCAACAGCGGCGCTCAGCACCACGATCCGAGCGTCCGGCTGAAGTCGCTGAATCATCTGTACGGCATCCACTACCTGGGAGGTAGGCTGATTGCAGTCGACGATGATGAGGTCGGGCTTGTGCCGGAGCG